>JAEWWO010000367.1 GCA_023396345.1 Bacteroidota bacterium | reverse complement strand
AGTATAGACAGTATGCAGGTGCGCAAAGGAAGATTTATCTATCACAAAGGTGAAGCGTACAAAACATCAGCCGATGGTGTGTTTGATGCAAAAAATATTAACGTTACAGATTTAAATCTGGTAGCCGGAAAATATCTGTTTAATAAGGATACCATGATGGCGAATATACGTATGCGCACAAAGGAAAGATCCGGATTTGAATTGCGCAATCTTACATCTGCATTCCGGTTAACGCCGCAGCAAATGGAATTTAGCAATCTTACTATTCAAACGCCCGAATCGCAGGTAACGGATTATCTGTCATTGAACTTCAATGATTTTAATAAAGACTTTAAAAATTTTGAATCTGACATTACTATAAGAGGAAATTTTGTAGGCAGCCGTATTGCCACAAACGATCTGGGATATTTTGCACCCGTCTTCAAAGACTGGAAAAAAATATACGCGCTCTCGGGAAGAATGATTGGAACTTTTAATGACTTTGCCATCAACAATCTGTTTCTGAAAAGCAATGATAACTTATACGTGCGGGGTAATTTGCGTATGACAGGACTGCCCGATTTTAAAAATACTATCATCAGTCTTACCGGTATGCAAATGTCGGCTACAGCCAATGAACTGTCAGCCTTTGCACCAAAAATAAGACAACTCCAAAGCCCTGATTTCAATGCGCTGGGAAGAATAAACTATCAGGGAGATTTTCATGGAACCATCCGCGATTTTATGACCAAAGGAAGGTTGCAGACTGCCTTGGGTAATTTGAATGCCAATGTAAACATGCAGTTGCCTGCAAACGGAGAACCAAGCTATTCGGGCATTGTAGCAACCAATCGTTTTGATTTAGGCCGATTCCTTAATTCAAAAGATTTTGGTTTGGTTAGTTTCGACGGACGAATAGAAGGAAACAGTTTTGATTTAGACCGCGCCAGTGCTACGCTCAACGGGCATTTCGACTATCTGGAAGTAAAGGATTATACGTACAGAGATATAGATGTAAAAGGCGTGGTGCAGAATAAATTTTTTACCGGAGAATTAAATCTTGCCGATTCTAATGCAGCATTGGTGGGCAATGTCGAGGTTGACTTTAAGGGCGATAAACCACGGTTTAATGTAGTTGGCGATTTAGCAACCATCAATCTTAAAAATACAGGATTCACGCAAAAAGATATTTATGTATCGGCTTTGTTCGATTTAAATTTTGAAGGAAATAATCTTGATGATTTTGTAGGAAATGCAAAAATGCTCAACGCAGCAGTAAGTGTGGATGGAAGAAGTGTGCAATTCGATTCGCTGAATATAGAATCTTATTACGATACGGATAATAATAAAGTGCTTACCATTGGCAGTAATGAATTTGATGCAGAGATTTACGGAAACTATGTTATCCGCGATATACCTGCAACCTTTCAGTCTTTTCTGCATAGTTATTATCCTGCCATCATCAATCAGCCTACGCGTATACCGCAAAATCAGCAGGCTCGATTCACAATAAATACGTATAATTTCAGTGATTATGCTTCGCTGATCGACCCTCGTTTCAGCGGATTGGATAATATAAAAATCAGCGGTGAAGTAAATACGTATGGCGACGGCAGATTTTATCTGAATGCAGATATTCCCAATGCCATGTACAATAATTACCGTTTACAAAACGGTGTGTTCAAAGGCGATGGCAACTACTCCAGGCTCGATATTTCCGGTAATATGGAGCGTTTGCAACTGGCGAAAAATACTGTCTTTCCCAATACGCAACTGCTGGTATCTTCTGAAACAGACCACTCACGGGTGAAACTTTCAACAGGTACGGGAGCCAATTCTTTCAACGAAGTAAATCTCGATGCTGATGTGTATACGATTGATGACGGTGTGAGAATCAACTTCAGACCTTCTTATTTTATTCTGAATAATAAACAATGGGATCTGGAAGAAAGAGGAGAAATATTTGTAGGAAGAAGACAAGCAACCGCACGCAATGTAAAATTCTCTCAGGGTAATCAGGAATTGATTGTTGAGTCGGAAAGCAACAACTCTAACAATCTGCTGGTGCAAATGCGCAGAATTGATTTGGGAGATATCCTGCCACTGGTAGTGCCTGCTCCTGAAATGGATGGTTTTGTGAACGGAACTGTCAGACTAAAAAACTTTTTTGGTCCGTTTAGTGCCGAAGGTAGTTTAAGAGTAGATGAATTTAAAATTGATGGAGATTCAGTGGGTATTGTCAACATGATTTCTACTTATGACAGTCGCAATCATAATATTCTCTTTCAGGGAAATGCCGATAATGAAAAATATAAATTCGACTTAAACGGAAGATATGCAATCCGTGATTCTACTAATATGCCGCTGGTTGCCAACTTCGATTTTAAGGGCACAAGAGCCCATATTCTCAATCGTTTTTTAAGCACGTTATTGTCCGACATTGAAGCAGATGTTTTTGGAAAACTTACTGTTGCCGGTACTTTTAAGAATCCTTATTTATTGGGCAATCTTGATTTACGCAATGCAGCCATGACCGTTAATTTTACACAGGTACGATACACGGCAGACAATATTAATTTAAACATGACCGATCAGCTCATAGATTTGGGAGATGTTACTTTAAAAGACAGTTACAACAATCAGGGAAAATTATCAGGAGTTATTTATCATAATCGTTTGCGGGATATGCGGTACGATATTTCTGCTACTTCTGATAAACTTCTCGTGCTGGATACAAAGGCAAAAGACAATCAGAATTTTTACGGAAAAGCTATAGGCGATGTGGATTTCAGCATTACAGGTCCGCAAACCAACATGGTGATGAACATTACAGGAACTGTGGCAGACTCAACCGATTTGTATATTCCAACGGCTGATGCAAAAGATATTTCTTCTGCCGACTTTATGGTTTTTAAAGATTATTCTAAGAAAGAAAATACTGCCACACCTGCTTCCACATCAAGCTTAATGGTCAATATGGATCTTACCGTAAATAACCGGGCAAATATGCACCTGATACTTGATCCGCTTACGGGAGATATTATCAATGCAAAAGGAAACGGAAGGTTATACATTACCATTCCTCCGGTGGGTGACATCACTATGCGCGGAAGATACAACATTGAATCGGGACGTTATGATTTTAATTTTCAGTCATTCGTTCCCAAACCTTTTGAGTTTACAGGAGGCAATAACTATATTGAATGGAATGGTGATATAGCAATGGCAAGACTGAATATTGATGCGCAATACACGGCACAGAATGTGAGTGTAAATGATTTGCTTAGCGGCAACTCTGCGGCGCAGGTATTCTCTAATTCCAACATCCGTTCTTACAGAGGTGATGTGTATGTAATTGTAGAAATAAGAGGAAATCTGGAAGTGCCGGATATCAGTTTCCGTCTTGATTTTCCTACGGGAAGCGTTATTAATTCCGATCCGGATTTTGCAGCATTTCTCAACAGACTTGCTACTGATAACAATGAAATGGTGAAGCAGGCAACCTATCTGATTGTGTTTAATTCCTTTGCGCCCTACGGACAAACAAGTAATATGAATTTTGCGTCAGCTGGCGTAAACACTATATCACAGATGATTACTACAGAGCTGAACAAATCCTTGTCAGATGCACTGTTCCGCATTACGGGCGACAGAAGTCTGCAGGTAGATATCAGTGGTTCTACTTACAGCAGTGCTTCTTATTACGGAACAGCGGCGGTTAATAATACGCTCGACAGACAAATCATCAATGCAAGAATAAGTAAGAGTATTTTAGACGGAAAAGTAATTGTAACCTTCGGAAATAATTTCGATTTTAATATCAATGCGGCTTCCGCATTGCGCAACAATAATTTTCAGTGGTTACCCGATATATCTGTGCAGATTATTTTAAGTAAAGACGGAAGATTGCGTATGCTGGTGTTCAACAGAACCAGTCTTGGACTTGCCGGTGCCGCAGGAGATATTGGCAGACAAAATCGTCAGGGCGTAAGTTTGAGTTACTCTAAAGACTTCGATAAAATTTTCTATAGAAACAGAGATTCTTTATTACGGGATACTTTCCGTGCTCCGGCGGTGCCACCTCCGGATTCTATCATGCAGTTTAAGTAAGAAATAAATGAAGTGTTTCTTCATTACCATAAAAAAATAAACGCATCAACATGATGCGTTTATTTTTTACCTTAAGCAAGTAAAAAAATTATTTCAATGCTTTAATGATTGCTACAAATTCTTCTGCAACCAATGATGCACCGCCCACAAGACCGCCGTCAATATCCGGCTGAGAGAATAACTCTTCTGCATTGGCAGCTTTTACGCTTCCGCCGTAAAGAATAGAAACGGCATCAGCAGTTTCCTGATCGTATTTCTCTGCAATCAGTTGACGAATGTATTGCTGTATTTCTTGTGCCTGTTCACTTGTAGCTGTTTTACCTGTACCGATTGCCCATATTGGTTCATATGCAATAACAACTCTTTTTAGTTCATCGGAATTAAGATGGAACAAGCTTTCTTCAATTTGTTTGGCTACAAATTCGTTTTGCTTATTTTGCTCTCTTACCTCTAAAGCTTCGCCGCAACAAAAGATAGGTGTAACAGCATTTTGCAAACAAAAATCAACTTTCTCTTTTAAAAATTCGTTGCTTTCGTTAAAGTATTCTCTTCTCTCGGAATGACCGATAATAGTATGTTTCACGCCAAGAGACAACAGCATGTCAACAGAAGTTTCGCCGGTATAAGCACCACTTTTTTTAGGATAAATATTTTCTGCAGAAATAAAAACACCTTCTTTTCCTTCTGTCATTTCTTTCGCAACTTGCAGATAAGGTGCGGGTACGGCAATGATAATTTCCTGATTTTCTTTTAGGGAGATATCGTTGGCAAATATTTTTTCAATCAGTTCTTTTGCTTCGCCAAAAGTGAGATTCATTTTCCAGTTTGCTGCTGCAATTTGTTTACGCATAGTATATTTTTTGTTTAGTATAAGAAATTATTTATCAGCAAATTTAGTTATTTAATGTTAGAAAGTATGCTAAAGCTAAGTTGAACATTAAGTTATCTTAAATTGTTGTTGGATCATTAATAGAATAGTTTAATAGAATATATAAAAGATATTTTCTTTGAGATTAGTACGCAAACGTTTGTTTATTTTTTTGTGCAAAAATAGACAAACCCTCACAGAATATTATATTTTTATGCCCTATTATTTCTCACTTCAAAATTTAACATTATGAACAAACAAAGACTTCGGGTAGTAGCTCTTTGTAAAATCGGAAGGTTGATTTGTGCAACACTTTTTTTGTTGCAGTTTTGTATTCCTTCTTTTTCTCAGACAGTTACCAGAGTATCAGGTACAATAACAGACTCTTTGGGAGTTGGTATACCCAATGTATCTGTGACATTACAGGGAAGAACTACAGGTGTTATTTCGGCAAATGACGGTAGTTATTCAATTGCAGCAATCGAAGGGAACGTGGTTGTATTCTCTTCTGTGAATTATGAAATTAAAGAGGTTGTGGTTACAGGACCTACTTTAAATGTGGTATTAAACGCTCTTATTGACGATGCAGGAGAAGAGATTGTAGTCGTTGGTTATGGAACACAAACTAAGTCCAGTCTTACAGGATCATTACAGACTTTAAGTGAGGATAAGTTAAAAGATATAACTTCTCCTTCTGTAGAAAACTTGTTGAATGGTAAAGTGCCTGGTGTATACGTTTCTCCCGGTTCGGGTCAACCCGGCGCAGCGGGTACCATTGTCATTCGCGGTAAATCTACGATTAACGGAAGTACAGATCCTTTATGGGTTATTGATGGTGTAATTGTTGGTTCAAGTCCGGGATCATTGAATCCTGCTGATATTGAAAATGTTACAGTTTTAAAAGATGCAGCATCAACAGCTATTTATGGTTCTCAGGGAGCTAATGGTGTAATTGTGGTTACAACTAAAAACCCCGTGAATAACAGGATGCAAATAACGCTGTCTGCAAAAGCCGGTATGACAAAATTGAATTCCGGTAATCTGAAAGTTATGAACGGACAGGAGCTGTACGATTATTACAAATCTTTTGCTAATGTAGAACAAATAAATTTTCCAAGATGGAATGATGATTTAAGAAACAGTAATTTTAGTTGGTGGGACGAAGCATCGCAAACAGGTAAAATACAGGATTACAATGTGTCAATTTCCGGGGGCTCTGAGAAAATGAAATCTTTACTTTCTTTAGGAATGTATGATGAAGTAGGAGCTGTAAAAGGATATGATTTTAAAAGATATAATTTCTTATTTAAAACAGATTATAAACCTTTTCATTGGTTGACTATAAAACCAAGCATGTATGGCTCCAGAAGAGATATCAGCGACAGGCAACATTCAGTTGCTTCTATGTATGCAAGCCTTCCATGGGATAATCCTTATGACGAGAACGGAAATATTGTACCACATTTCTCCGATAGATGGGTGAACAGTAACAGCACTAACTATTTGTATGATTTGCAATGGAATTTCTCCAAATCCAATATGTATGAATTTATGGGGAATTTTGATTTCGATATAAAAATTACAGATTGGTTAACCTTTGCCTCTGTAAATAACTACAGATATCAGGGATATAATTCAAACTCCTATTCTGATCCAAGATCATCGGCAGCTTCCGGTGTGCAGGGAAGACTTTACGAATATCAGAGTAATATGTCAAGAAGATATACCAACCAGTTATTAAGGTTTAATAAAAGATTGGGTGGTGTGCATTCAATAAATGGAGTTTTGGGATATGAGTTCAATGACTATTATTCAAAAGGTATATCTGCAACAGGTACAGGATTTGTACCGGGATTTCAGGTGTTAGATGTTACTGCAAGACCGGAAGATGTAACCGGGTCCATTTCAGAATGGGCGGTACAATCAGTTTTGTTTAATACAAACTATGCTTATGATAATAGATATTTAGCACAGTTATCATTAAGAAGAGACGGAGCATCCAATTTTGGAGACAATGCCAAATATGGTAATTTCTTTTCAATCAGCGGAGGGTGGAATATTCATCAGGAAAAATTCTTCAGTAGTAACTGGATAGATGTATTAAAACTAAGAGCATCATACGGTTCGGTAGGTAACAGACCTTCATCATTATATCCGCAATACGATTTGTATTCAGTTTCCCAAAGTTATAATCAGCTTTCCGGAGCATTGATTTCTCAAATAGGAAACAAAGATCTTACCTGGGAAAAAACATATACTACAGGTATAGGCTTAGATGCGAATTTTATTGACAGAGTCAGATTAACACTTGATTTTTATCAAAAGAACACGAGCAACCTGCTTTATCAGGTACCTGTATCCGGTTTAACGGGAGTTACTTCTATCTGGAGAAATGTAGGAGAAGTTTTAAACAGAGGTTTTGAAGCTACACTTGGCGTAGACATTATTAAAACTCAAGACGTTTTATGGTCAGTGGATGCAAACATTGGCTTAAATAGAAATGAAGTGACCAAATTGTATGGCGACCGTGCAGAAATGATTGTAGGCGATGGTTCCGGTATTGCAGGTTCTGCAAGTAAATTATTAAAGCCTGGCTTGGATTCTGATAGCTGGTATTTAAGAGAATGGGCAGGAGTAGATTCTGAAACAGGAATGCCTCAATGGTATAGAACAGTAAAAGATGCAGCAGGAAATGAAACCAGAGAAATTACCAATAATTATGCGCAGGCGGATCAGGTAGTTGTAGGAGCGTATACTCCAAAATTTTATGGCGGTTTTACTACCAACCTTATTTGGAAGTCTTTTGATATGAATGCACTTTTTGGTTATTCAGTAGGGGGATTAATATATAATTATTCCAGACAGGAATATGATTCTGACGGAGCTTACAGCGACAGAAATCAGATGCGTTTGATGGACCATTGGTCAAGATGGACAAAGCCGGGAGATAATGCTACGCATCCGATAGCAAGCTACAATAATCCATCCAATTCAAACAAAGTATCGTCCCGTTACTTGGAAGATGGTAGTTATTTTAAATTAAGAAGCCTGTCATTAGGATATAATCTCTCTTTGCCTCAATATCATATTTCAAATGCAAGAATATACTTATCAGGCGAAAATCTATTTGTATTGACTAAATATTCCGGAGTAGATCCTGAAATACCTCCGTCTAACAACAGAATTACGGGGGTTACCACTACTGTATATCCTTCTACAAGAAAAATTTTGTTAGGCATTAATCTGACTTTTTAAAATTATTAAAAAAATATACTTGAGAGTATTATCAAGAAAAAAATATAAAAATGAGAAAAATATTATTAATATTAATTGTAGCCACCGCTTTTACGCTTAATGGTTGCAATATCGATAAGTTTCCTTACGGCTCAATGGCGGCGGAACAAATAGTTGATGATCCGGATGCATCATTAGAATCATTATTGAACGGATGTTACGCACAATTAAAAAACTGGTCCGATGTAATGCATCGATGCGGAGAATATGCCGGAGATAATATGATGATAAGAGGAACGTCTACAGACGCCTTTTATGAATTTATATCTTATTCCAGAACACCCAATAATTACCGATTACAGAATTTTTGGGATGGAGCATATAAAATTATAGCTCAGACATCTAATATTATTGATATGATAAATGAAGGGCAAAATGCATCTGTTGATAACAAAATAGGCGAGTGCTATTTTCTGCGGGGTATGATGTACTTCTATCTTTGCAGAGCTTATGGCAGACCTTACTATCAAAGTCCGGAAACTAACTTAGGAGTACCTATTGTTAACGGAACTCCTGAAGATATGATGAACCTTAAACTTCCTGACAGGGCTACAGTAAAAGAAACTTATGAGCAGGCTATATCCGATTTAGAAAAGTCTATTAGCTTACTTACTGTAAACGAGACACCCATTTATGCTTCAAAGGAAGCAGCTCAGGCTTTGTTGTCAAGAGTGTATCTTTATATGAGCGGTACATATCAGTCTCCAAATACAC
>JAEWWO010000337.1 GCA_023396345.1 Bacteroidota bacterium | reverse complement strand
AAGCCCCCGCGCGCATACTGCTTAATACAGGTACACAAAGTTATCATCAGAACAAGGAATTGAAAATAGTACAGTTTGATGCCCGCCAGGTAGGAGATTATTTTTGGCTTACCGTACCCGATGTGCCGCGCGGTAATTACAGAATAAGAATCATACACCGCGCAGCCGCCATGAGAGGCAAATTTTTGACGATTTATAACAACCAGATTATAAAAGAAAATATCAATATGGCGGTTTCCGACGGCACTTTTGAAGAATATAATTATTTTATATTTAATTATTGTGGCGATATTAAAGTTGACGAACGGTCCGACGTAAAACTGTATTTTGTTTTCAGCGATTTCGGTTCTAATAAAAACCCGGGATATTGCTGCGACCTGCTGCCCGATATGCTTGAACTGATACCAATTACCAATTAAAAATATTCTTAATAATGAAATCAGGACAGAAGTACTTTTTCTCCGCAGTGGCTTTATCGGCAGTATTGTGTTTTACATGCCCGCTTTTACATGCACAGGATACTGCAAGGTCCGGGCAAGACACCGGAAGCAATATACGAACAGATTCTGTAGGCAATGCACAACTTCCTGTAAAAAGCGATGCCGTTTCTTTTGCAGAATTATTGCCCGGAACGCCCGGAGTGTACGCTACGGAGGCGGGCTCCATAGCTTCAGCACCGTTATTAATGATAAGAGGCATAAATACCATTAACCTGAATCCCGCTCCGCAAGTGTTTGTAGATGGAATTCCTGTAAAATATTCGCGTGCGCTTCCGCCGTTTCTATCTGTTTATGAACCTACTCGGTTTGGCTTTGTAAACCCTAATGATATTGACCGCATTCATGTTGCAGCAGCTGCAATGGATTTGTCAGAAGTAGGAGGACGCGGAACAAACGGGGCAATCTATTTAACCACAAAACGTGGTGAATTTGGAGGAACAAAAATTGACTTCAAAGCAAATTACGGAATATCATCTAATGTACACAAAGTAGAAAGAATGGATGCCGGCGCATTTAGAAGCTATCTGCGAGACATAATGAAAGAAAATAATTATTCTGACGAGGAGATACAGGCCAACCCTGTTTTTAATTCGTCTTTGCCACAATATTCTAATAACACCGATTGGATAAACCTAATCTCCAGAAAAGCGCATTTCCGAGACTATTATTTAAGTCTGAAGGGTGGTGACGGAGACGCAAACTACCTCTTTAGCGTTGGCTACACTAATAAAGAAGAAATGCTACAGAATGCAGGCCTAGATCGCGTAAGTTTAAGATTCAATCTTGATTATAAACTTTCGCCGCGTTTTGAAATTACAAATAACTTGTCTTATTCAAATGTTACATATGATTATTTCGAACAAGGCTATAACTGGGATATCCACCCAATATATGTTGCCGCTACCAAAGCGCCTTTTCTTGGTAAAGATGCTTATAGCCCGGATGGCACTAAAACTAGTTTATTAGCTAATGTTGATGAACTTGGCAAAAGCAATCCGTGGGCACTGGTTAAAAATATGAAGAACAATAACGAGGAAAACAGGGTGGATGGTTTGATAGGAGCTAAATGGCAGGTAGCCGGCGACTTATATTTAAATTCCTCTATGTCTGTAAGTTATTTTAATATGCAGGAAAAGCAATATAGGCCAGCGTTGGGTATTGTAAGCGATGAGTACCGGATAAGACAAAATTCTAAAAGAAACTCAAGCGAATTTACTTTGTTGTGGAACACATATCTTGACAAAGCAGGAAGTTGGAGCAACTGGGGCAGATACGCCGGCAAAATAGGCACATGGATTGAAACCTATGAAGAAAGATCGGTTTTCGCAAGAAAAGTAAATGCTGGAACAGATGATTATGAAACACTTCGGCAGGGTATAGCGGATAGTATATCTAATACAAAATTTCGCTACAACCTGATGACTTTTTATGCCAGAGGGGAAATAGACTTAAAAGAAAGAATTTTTATTTCTGCTAATCTGAACGCAGAAGGCATCTCTAATTTTGGGCCTAAGGGCAGATGGAATTTTTATCCGGGATTAAAAATTGCAGGAGATTTGTTTCAACGGATTAAACCTAACAGGCTGTTATTGCGCGCCGGTTGGGGAATGAGCGGCAACCATGATGTAAGAAATTATTATCATTATAATTTATATTATCCTGCTAATTATTTCGGATATGGAGGAGCTTATTTAGGCAATGTAGCTAATGAAAATTTCGGTCCGGAAAAAACCACAACATTCGATGGCGGGCTTACGGCACACATTTTAAACAACAGAGTGGTTCTAGATGCGGGGTATTATTATCGGAAAACATCAGATCTGATTACTTATAAATCAATTCCTGTTGAAATCGGGTTGGATCCTCAATTTGAAAATAACGGCGCCATTATTTCACAGGGTTTAGAAGCCGGGTTTAATGTAAAGGTTGTTGAACACAAAGATTTCAGCTGGACCATCAACGGCAATGTATCAACACTAAATAATGTGATAGATGGATTGCCCAATGGAAATATTATACACTCGTTAGATAATGTGGAAGGTATAGCCTGGCCTAAAGAAAAAATGTCGACATTCTATGGATACAAAGTGTTGGGCGTGTTTCAATCTTCCGACAACATAAATCTCAACAAGGCAGACGGAACAAGGTATCAGCCGGGAGATTACGTCATAGAAGATATAAATGGGGACGCCAAAATAAATGAACAGGACAAACAAATAATCGGTTCGGCATTGCCTAGATTTTTCGGCGGTTTCGGCACTTCCGGCTCTTATAAAGGATTGTCGTTGTATGTTAAGTTCAGCTATGCCTATGGACAGGATATTTATAACCGTTTCAAACAGAAGATGCACATGATGAGCGATTTTTCAAATCAGTCTTCTGATGTAGATGGTAGATTTCGTTCAGAGACATACCCTGGAGCGGGTTTAAGCCGATCTGCATTCAATGATCCTTCCGGCAATGGTGCAGCATCTGATCTCTGGATTGAAAACGGTAGCTATATACGGCTAAAAAGTGCTACTATAAGTTATGAAGTTCCTGTTGCAGAGCGTATCAAATTCATAAAAAACTTACAGATCAGTATAACGGGGGAGAACCTGCTCACTTTTACAAAGTACAGTGGTGCAGATCCTGAAATCGTTTCTTCATTTCATCCTTTGATTAGAGGAATTGATTTTGGGGCATCGCCGCTTCCTCGTGTTTTACTTTTCGGTATAAAAGCTTCGTTATAAAAAATTAAAAAATGTAAAAAATGCTGCATAATATTAATAAAATAATAAAACATCAGC
>JAEWWO010000299.1 GCA_023396345.1 Bacteroidota bacterium | reverse complement strand
GCTCCCCATTGCTGCCCTTCCTGCTTAACGCCGTGGTTGAGTATAACAATACGATTGCTGTGTAAGCCGTTGATTACAGGCTTTGATATAGTAGCACCGGTTTGCAATATAGACACACCGGGTATATCATTTAATATCGTTCCTAAATCCTGTCCTCTTGTACCGATTAGTTTTTCCTTGTCTATTACACTCGTTGATGAGGTGCGGTTATTACCTTCATAGGTATATCCTGTAACGGTTACAGTGTGTAAGGTATCCTGAAGTTTATGAAGAGAAACTGTGTAGGTGCTAATATCTTTTTTGATAAAAATATGCTTTTCTTCTGTACGGTATTCGGGTGCAGATACGTGTATATGAAAGCCTGCATCAGGATATTTTGTAATAGTTGCTTCTCCGGAAGCATTTGTTTTTATATTGAAAAATGAAGACCTTATTTCAGCTCCGGCAATTTCAGCTTCATTGTCATCAGCATCTACTACAATAATTGTCAATGGCTTTTGCTGACTTTGCGCCTGCAAATCCGTTTGAAGGAAAAGGAGAAGCACGAATAGAAATAAATATGCCGACCGTGAAAAATTCATTCCGCAAATATGCAACAATATTGCAAAATGTCAAAATAATTGCAACATTATTTCAAAAATTATTCTGTGATTTTTACATCAAATACTTTTTCGAAATTGGATTTAAGTTTTTGTTGTACTTCTTCTTCCGGAACTTTTCTGCCGAGTTCCTGTTCAATAGAAGTAACTTTTTTATTCTGAATACCACAAGGTATAATGAATTCGAAGTAATGCAGATTGGTGTTTACGTTCAATGCAAATCCATGCATGGTAATCCATCGGCTGCAACGGATGCCCATTGCACATATTTTTCTTTCCTGTCCTTTTTTGTCCGGATCAATCCATACGCCGGTTTCGCCCTGACTGCGTTCTCCTTTAATTCCGTATTCTGCAAGCGTAAGAATAATTACTTCTTCCAGACTACGCAAGTACCATCCCAAATCTGTTTTAAATTGTTCTAAGTCTATAATAGGGTAGCCCACAATTTGCCCGGGCCCGTGATAGGTAATATCTCCGCCGCGGTTGATGTGGAAATATTCAATGCCCATTTCTTTCAGTTGCTCCACAGGCATCAGCACATTATGGTCGTCACCGTTTTTGCCTAAGGTAAAAACGTGGTTGTGTTCTACAAAGAATAAATGATTTTCAGGTGTTTCTCCATTTCTCTTTTGTTCAGCATGTCTTCCTGAAAATCCCATGCTTCTTTATAAGCTTTTCTTCCCAAATTCTGATATATCAACTCTTTCATAAGATGGCAAAGGTAAGAAATATTGAAATAGACAAATAAAAGGTTGCCTGACCGCTCTTTCAAAAAATGATAATATTCGGGAAATATATTTTTTTCTTAAAATAAATTCTAATAATTTTATTATGTAGTTAGAAAATTTATTATCTTGCCACAGATTTTATGAAAAGTATCCACTTAAATATCATTTCCGGTATAAAAAATTCCAATTCTACATTGGGAACAACTATCATTATTACAACCCTGTAAAGGGTTGCAAATTTTCATATTATCCATCGGGCAAATTTTTGCCGCTCTACTCAAAGAAAGTGACAGATTACATTAAATTCGTTCTATATTTTATCCAAATAAAAAATTATTAAAATGCTGGTATTAAAATTCGGCGGGACTTCAGTAGCCAATGCCGAAAATATAAAAAAGGTTGTAAACATTGTATCCAACAAGAAAGATGAAAAAAAATTGTTTGTAGTATCTGCTTTATCAGGTGTTACAGATAAATTACTTGAAATAGGCGCATTGGCGGCATCTAAAGATGCATCTTATGCCGATAAAATTCATTTGCTTTCCGAGCAGCATATGGCTGCCGTAAAAGCCTTACTGCCCGTTACCAATCAAAGCGGAGCATTGAGTATGGTAATGCAGGCAATGAATGAACTGGAAGATATCGCAGAAGGTGTTTATCGTTTACAGGAATTATCTTTAGCTTCAAAAGATAAAATAGTAAGCTTTGGTGAACTGTTATCAAGCAAAATTATTTCGGCTTATATGAATGCTTTGGAAATTTCTCATCAATGGGTTGATTCAAGAGAATTAATTGTTACCGACAGCAATCACTCCAACGCAAATGTATTACACAACGAAACTGCCGAGAACATAAGTCTGTTTGTCAACAACAATGATAAAAATTTATTTTTAGCCCCGGGATTTATTGCCCGAAGCACGGATGGTGTGGTAACCACTTTAGGAAGAGGCGGCTCTGATTACACTGCGGCAATATTTGCCGCTGCTTTACACGCAGATGCACTGGAAATCTGGACAGATGTTTCCGGTATGATGACGGCAGATCCGCGCATTGTAAGAAAGGTAAAAATTATTCCTGCTATTTCTTATAAAGAAGCTATGGAACTTTCGCACTTCGGTGCCAAGGTTATTTATCCGCCGACCATACAACCGGCAATGGCAAAAAACATTCCTATCTGGATTAAAAATACTTTTGCACCGGAAGATGATGGCACAGTAATTCAGAAT
>JAEWWO010000203.1 GCA_023396345.1 Bacteroidota bacterium | reverse complement strand
GTTCTTGAAGAAGAAGTATAGATATCTAATAAGCGCTTGTGCGTAGCCAGTTGAAACTGCTCGCGGCTTTTCTTGTTCACGTGCGGAGAACGTAAAACAGTAAATATTTTCTTGTGTGTAGGTAAAGGAATTGGACCCGTAACTACGGCACCTGTACCACGTACTGTTTTTACTATTTTCTCAGCAGACTTATCTACAAGGCTGTGATCGTATGACTGTAATTTGATTCTAATTCTTTGAGACATAATCTTACCCAATTTTTTAATTTGGGATTGCAAAGGTACTGCTTTATTTTTTATCTCCAAATAAATTTTAAAGATTTTTTTATTCTTAAGCATCATATCCAAACATATCCAAATTAAAAGTCTTATTTGTATTCATAATAATCTTCTATAATATATCCTCAAAATTAGTAATTAACAGAAGAAACAGATATTTTACAAACAAGCAAGTAAAATTATTAAACTATAAAATACTTATTAGCAACTGAAAATCAATTATTTAATATTATATTAGCTTATAAAAATTGCTTTATGCTTGCGTTTACTTAATTTTCTTGGCATAATTTTAGTAAATGTTGTTATTGAATAAATTTTTAAAAAAAATTAAATTGTAATACTATGACTAAATTCACAACAGCATTGAAAAGCATTTATGCAACTGTAGCTCTTTTCTTTATGAGCGTTATGACAACTTTAGCGCAGGAATCATCTAACCTTGATGTAGATGTAGACCTTGGCGGTGATGCAGCAACCACCGGAGCGTGGTACTCTCAAACATGGGTATGGATTGTAGGCGGACTTATTTTTATATTATTACTTGTTGCCTTATTAAGAGGTGGCAATAGCAATAAAGCTTAATATTCAGTAAACTGAATTTAGAAAAGAGGTTGTTTTAATGAACAATCTCTTTTTTTGTTTCTGTATTATCCAGTTCTGTAACTCCACCGGATACGGCAAACTTCATAGCCTCTGTAGATTTCATCTTGTCTCGTATATACCTTACCCTTTCTTTAGGAACTACGTAAGTAATTCCTGACAAAGCATAAGAATGCGGCACGTAAACTACAAAATGATTTTCCATATCAAAGACATCTGCCTGCTCTTGCGTAATAAATCCTATACGCCACACGTCATGCGCATCTACACTTACCAATACAGGTTTATCAAACTTTCTTTTGTTGCCTGTAAAGGCTTTCATTACATCGTTTACAGAAGAATAAATAACTTTTACTCCCGGTGTACGGTTCATAACTCTCTCAAGCAGTTCCAGAAACTTGCCCATTATGTAGGTTGATGAAGACCGACCGATTAAAATCAGCAGCAGAATAATCAGGATAAATCCCAAACCGGGAATGCTTTTTACAAAATTCTCTTTCTCTTCAACAAAAGAAGATAATACAGCCGGAACCAAACTATCTATAAAGGTAAATAACCAGATAATAAAGTATATGGTAACAGCAATAGGCGCTACTACAACTATCCCCTGAAAAAGATATTCCAGCGTAAGCTTCAGTGTTTCTTTAAAAGAAGGTTTTTTTATATGCATATTCATTGGTTTTCGTTAAGACATATTTACAAAAATGATAAAAAAACAAATACAGCACGTTAGTTGAAATAAAATATTTACTTTGTAAGCAAAAACAAATATGCACATAGTTATTACAGGAGCAAGTAAAGGAATAGGAAAAGCAATTGCAGAAATTTTTGCGCAGGACAGTGCGCATGTTATTTATTTGTGTGCAAGAAACAGAGCAAACCTCATTAAGTTAAAAAAAGAAATTACGGCAAGATTTCCGTTAACCACTATAGAAGTAAAAGCTTGTGATGTGAGCAAAAAGAAAGATGTAGAAGCTTTTGCCGACTGGGTTTTAAGCTTTAATAAACCAATAGATATTTTGGTGAATAATGCGGGATTATTTATTCCGGGAAGCGTATACAATGAGCCTGACGGTACGTTGGAGCAAATGCTGCAAACCAATCTGATGAGTGCTTACCATATAACCAGAAAATTAATACCTCAATTCATAAAACAAAAAAAAGGTTCTATTTTTAATATTTGTTCCATTGCCTCTTTTACAGCTTACCCCAATGGAGGCAGCTACAGTATCAGTAAATTTGCATTGGCAGGATTTACCAAAAATCTGCGCGAAGAAATGAAACCTTTTGGCGTAAAAGTATGCGGCGTATATCCGGGAGCAACGCTTACAGACAGTTGGGCAGGAACAGACGTAAAACCAAAACGATTAATGGAAGCCGAAGATGTAGCCAAAATGATTTATGCCGCGTCACATCTGTCACCAAAAGCGGTAATGGAGGATATTGTATTGCGCCCGCAACTGGGAGATGTGTGAGGTAATAACTGTGATGTGCCTTTATAAATTGAAAGGCTGACTTTTACTGGCCAACCTTTCAAAATATACTTCAGAAACGATTATAAATTATTTATTAAACCGATTAATGTGCTTAAAGAAGTTGTCTGCAAATCAGATGAGGCGATGTTTATGGTTTGATTGGCTACAATCGTAACTTCTCTGATAGCATATACCACAGAACTGTTATGTTCGGATACAAAAATTACATGTACTTTTTTACCTACAGGCAAATAGCCATAATGTTCGGTAAAATATTTTTCATGTGTATTGTATACATCTAACTGAGCCAAGGCGTTTTCTTCGTCTTCAAAAGCTACATAAACGGCTGCGTTATCACCATTGTATCCGTCAGGTACGGTTACTTTTATTTTTGTTTTAGGTCCGGTATATTCCCAGAATTTGTCTATGTTAGTCCAGCGAAAATCATTATTAAAAACAGAATAGGTAGTGCCCTTTTCATTTATATTCAGTCCGGCTTCTCTACCTACTATTTCTTCATAAATTAGATTGCCTGTATTTTCATTAATAGTACCATCCCACAGAATCATCTCGTTATCAACACCGCCGGTGAGAGAGGCAGGAACATCTAAGGAATAATAGCAAGCAGATTTCAAGATCTTATTTCCCTGTTTAATTTCTATACTAAATTGTCCTCCTGTAATAAGCGGTACAGAATTTCCCGACCCGGCAGGGTCTTTAGCCATTACTGGCTTATTGGTTACTACCATATTGCCTCTGTCATAAATTTCTACAAATGACAACTGTACATCGCCGGAAACAGCGTTACCACTTTCGTCCGTAAGACAGTCGGCATCAATAGTGAGCACAGCACCTTTCTGCGATGTAAAAACCAGACCATCTTCTGCTTTAAATGTTTTTGTTTGTGTGATGCCTTCCAATGCTTTAGCTCTCAACTCCTGAAACTTTTCTTTGGCAGGAGGAGTAATTGTTTGTGGCTCGGTACCGTTGCGTTCGCAAGCAGAAGCAACAACAATAACGGCAAGCAATAACAATAAGTGTTTTAAATTTTTTCTCGTCATAATCAATTAATTTTTGGTTTATCAAATGCAAGTCTTCAATATATTAAAACGAAAAAATATATAATAATGCTACACTTATATAAAAAAATTATTTAACTGTAAAATTTAAAACCAACCTCTTCTTTTAAAAATGTAAATCATGTAAACGGGTATCAGCAACATGAATGCGATAGCAACATAAAAAGCATATGGATTGTTGAGGTAAGGAATATGCTCGAAGTTCATACCAAAAATACCACCGATAACGGTTGCCGGCGCAAGTAAACAGGTTACGATTGCCGTAACTTTCATTGACTGGTTAAGCTTGTTGTTTTCCTGATTGAGATACAAATCCTGGATATTGGCAATAGACTCGCGATAGTTTTCTACCATTTCTTTTGCCTGATTGATGTGGTCGCTCACATCTTTGAGATAGCGCATGGTTTTCTTATTAAAGAAGGCATCTTCATTGCGCATGAGCATTGTAATAACATCGCGCAGGGGATAAATATTTCGGCGTAGAATCATTAACTCTCTACGATAGAAAATAATTTTTGCAAATGATCTTTTGTTTTGATTATGCAGCACTTCATCTTCCACCGTTTCAATTCTTACAGACAATTTATCCATCAGATAAAAATAATCATCCACTATAGCATCAAGCAATTCATAAAACAAAAAGTCTACTGCGTTCTGGCGAATTTTACTTGTGTTGTTCTGTAGCTTTGTTCTTATTTTTCCGAAGGAATCTTTGTCAGCCTCTTCCTGAAACGTGATAACAATTTTTTTTCCAAGCAAAATGGAAACCTGTTCCTGCTCTATAAAAAATCGTTTATCGCTGTAAGAAAGCATATAGACCAGGCAGTAAATATAATTATCAAAAACGTCCATTTTGGTATTATGTCCCAGGCTGTAAATATCCTCTTCAATGAGTTCGTTTATTTCAAATATTTCCGCTACTGTATGTATATCCTGCTTCTTTAATCCTTCTACATTAATCCAAATATTATAAGCCGAATCTTTAAATTTCCTGCATTCTTCGGCTGAGGAAAGTTTGTATTCTTTTACTTCATGTTCGTTGTATTCATATAGTTCAATAACGGTTTTTTCGGCATCTTCTCTCAGTTGATTGTTTATGGGATTTTCACGAAAAATATTTCTTGATTCTCCCATTTTGAGGAAAGAAAACACATCGTTGAAGGTAGATGTAATGTTCATGATTAATGAAATTATTATTATCGTAAAACCATGTTTCTGTCAGCATCCAATCTTATCAAAATAAAAATCATTATCGTAAAAGATAATAAGGACGAGCCTCCATAACTGATTAGCGGAAGAGGAATACCAATCACCGGAAATAAACCAATGGTCATGCTTACGTTTATAGCAATATGCATAAACAATACACTTGCTACGCAATAAGCGTAAATACGACTGAAAGCACTTCGCTGTCGTTCAGCTATTCTTATTATCCGCAAGAGTAATATCATATATATTCCCAGAAATACTAATGATCCTGCCAGTCCAAATGCTTCGCCGATTGATGTAAAAATAAAATCGGTATGTTGCTCGGGTACGTATCTGCCGCGTGTTTGTGTTCCCTGCATAAATCCTTTGCCAAACAAGCCGCCGGAACCGATAGCAATTTTACTTTGACGTACATTGTAATCATCAGGTTTTACAACTGTTTTATCGTTGGCTTCTTTACGCTGGGCGTGTATGTTCTGGCTGCAATCGTAATCTTTTCCCACCATAGCATATACTCTTGCCGACTGATAACATTGAAATACATTGTTGAAAATATACGGAACGGCAAACCGCTGAATACCCACACAAGCCATCCATCCTATCAATATCATTAAAAGCAAACCCCGGTCGCGCTTTAGTTTTCTGCGCATAAAATAAATAACGCCAATCGTTATCAGAGTAAGAAGTACAGCCAGCGTATTAGGATCTATCAGCAAGGTAGCCACCACCAATACGGCAAAAGAAGATCCTACAATAAGAATCCATGCAGGCAATCCTTCGCGAAACATTACAATAAAAAAACCTAAGTACACCAGCGCCAGTCCGGTCTCATTCTGCAATATAGATAAGAAAGCAGGCAACATGGCAATGCCCATTGCAATGAGCTGGGACTTTATTTTAGAAAAATCCAGATCCTGCATGGAAAGATATTTAGCCAAAGCAAGTGCTGTAAATATTTTACAGATTTCGGCAGGCTGCAGATTAAAGCCTCCGCCCAATGGAATCCAGCTTTTGGAGCCGTTGATATTTTTCCCTATTACAAAAGTAATGAGCATTAAAAAGATACCGAAGAGATAAGAGAGGTTGGCAAAAGAGGTATAGAGCTTACTGTCGCTTAACAAAATAAGGGTTGCTACCACTGCGCTGACCAATGCAAAAATAAACTGCTTACTGTAATTGGTACTTCCCGACAAGAAAGAGGAAAGCCAGTCAGTGCCTCCATCAGGATTATATTCTACCATAAAAATACACAATATACCAATAGCGACAAGAATGCCATACAAAGACACTATCATCCAGTCAACTCCTTTCGACAATCTGTTATCGTCCTGTACGTACATGCTTCTTTAGTTTCTTCTTTTACTTGTGTCTCTTTGATTTTGAATAATTGCTTCGCTTCCCTGCGGAATAAGATTTATTGGCAATTCATCATTGCTTTTTCTGTTTGGTTCTGCTTCCGGATCAAAAGTACGCTTAATAATTGCCACCTGCTTTTCGGTGTAGGAAAGTTCTCTTTCGGAAAATTCTTTATCTACATTCTGCGTTGCTGTTTTTTGCTGAGCAGCAACACGAGAAGAATCTCTGGTGCGATACCACTGTTTTATTTTAGCCGGTACTAAATCTTTTTTAGAAAACTCCTCTGCCTGTGCGTTGCTTGCCGTGCTAAGTGTATCGTTCAGGAATTTTTCCATCATCAATCCGGCAATGGGTCCTGCCCATGTACTACCATAGCCGGCATTTTCTACAACCACGGCAATAGCAATTTGAGGATTTTCAACCGGAGCAAAAGCTACAAATAGGGCGTGGTGCTTTCCATGCGGGTTTTGAGCTGTACCTGTTTTGGCAGCATACTGATGTCCGGGCACTTTAATTCTTGCAGCCGTACCAAACGTAGCCACATCTGCCATTCCTCTTATTACTGCATTATAAGCTGTGTCAGAGATACGGAGACCTGCATGCTTTTCACGAAACTTGCCCATGTATGCCGTATCGGCAATGGTTTCTTCCTGAATACTGTCAACCAGATGAGGAATGTAATAATAACCTTTATTGGCTATGATGCACATACTATTAGCCATTTGCAATGGAGTAGTTGTCATTTTATCCTGACCAATGCCTAAGGTAATCATATTGCACGAAACCCAGTTAGGACCATAATCTTTGTTATACACTGAGGTATCCGGTATATTTCCTCTGTATTCTCCGGGCAGATCTACGCCGGTTCTAACGCCCAAACTAAATGAGTTCATGTATTCTTTCCATCGGTTGTAGCCCAGTTTAGGATTTTTGTATTTAGGATTATCCACCGCCATTTTGAACATCTGATTAAAATAAGAGTTACAGGAATAGGCAAGTGCATTTCTGAGATTTGCAGAGTGTGCGCCACCGGCGTGTGTGCAACGAATATGCACGCCA
>JAEWWO010000144.1 GCA_023396345.1 Bacteroidota bacterium | reverse complement strand
GTCTCCGATTACAAAAGAGTTATCCATGTCTACTTCCGGATTGTTCATATAGTGCAAAAGCAAGCCCGGATTGGGTTTGCGGGTATATTCATTGTCTTTTTTGTACGTAACATCAAACAAAATTTCTTTAAACTCAACTCCTTCGTTTTTAAAAGTTTTAAAGATAAAATCATTTACTTCGTAAAACGGACCTTCTTCAAATCCTTCTTCCTGTCCCAGTCCGTCCTGATTGCTTATTACTACCAATTCATAATTCAGTTCAGCTGCAATCTTTGCCATGTATTGCAAGGCTCCGGGATAAAAAGTTAATCTTTCAAAAGCATTAATTTTACCATCAGGAACTTCGTGAATCAGCGTACCATCTCTGTCAATAAATAAATAAGGAGTAGCCATTTTTTAATTTTGTTTTAATAATATGCGCAAATATATCTAATTTACATACATAAAACATGTGAATATCAGAAAAGAATATTTTGCTATGCGGATAGTCTGTATTTTTAACGCTGAATTAATTCAGAACGCGCCACATGGCGCGTTCCTGCGTTCAATCTTAACATTGTAAAGGTTGCTCATAAAAAAAACACCGAATTGCTTCGGTGTTTTTCTTTTAAGAAATATGTTTATTTAATTATTTCTTTTTAGCTGCTGTTTTTTTAGCAACAACTTTCTTAGCAGGAGCTTTTTTTACTGCTACTTTTTTAGGAGCTGCTTTTTTAGCAGCAGCTTTACCTTCTGCTTCTTCAATTGCAGCCTGAGCAGCAGCTAAGCGTGCGATAGGCACACGGAACGGAGAACAGCTTACATAGTTCAGTCCTATTCTGTGACAGAATTTCACGCTTTCAGGATCACCTCCGTGCTCACCACAAATACCAACTTTCAGATTTGGTCTTGTAGCGCGACCATCACGTACTCCATACTCAACCAATTTACCTACACCTTTCTGGTCAATAGTCTGGAACGGATCATCGTCCAGAATTTTTGCTTCAAGATATTGAGGTAAGAAGCTTCCTATGTCATCACGGCTGAAACCAAATGTCATCTGCGTAAGGTCATTGGTACCAAAACTGAAGAACTCAGCAACAGAAGCCATACGGTCTGCACGCATTGCGGCACGTGGTATTTCTATCATTGTACCGTACATGTTTGGTATTGATTTCAATTTCAGTTTAGCCAATACTTCGCTGTATACTTTATCGTACACTTCTTTCTGGCTCTTCAGTTCGTTTACACTCATGGTAACAGGTATCATGATTTCAACAAATACTTGTTTCTTAGCTTTCACCAATTCTCCTGCCGCTTCAAGGATAGCACGAATCTGAGTTTCACTAACTTCAGGATAAGTAATACCTAAACGAACACCTCTGTGACCAAGCATTGGGTTGTTCTCTTTAAGACCTTCTATAATTTTGTCTAATGATTCCGGAGTTTCTCCTAACTCATCAGCCAGTTCCTGTAATTTGTGTTTATCGTGTGGTACAAACTCATGTAGTGGGGGGTCAAGTAAGCGGAAAGTTACAGGATTACCTTTCATGGCAACCAATGTAGCTTTTACGTCTTTTTTAATGAATGAAGCTAACTCGTTCAATGCTTCTTTTCTTTGTTCTAAAGTAGAGCTCATAATCATTTTTCTTAATAAGAATAATGGTTTTTCGCTTCCTTCACCATAGAACATGTGCTCTGTACGGAACAATCCAATACCTTCTGCACCAAACTCAAGCGCTTGTTTTGCATCGCTTGGAGTGTCAGCATTTGCACGCACGCCCATTGTTTTGTATTTATCTACCAGCTTCATCAATTCAGCATAAGCTTTATTTTTCTTAGGATCGATGGAAACCAGCGGAAGTCGTCCTTCATAAACCAAACCTTTAGTACCATTAAGGCTCAACCAATCGCCCTCTTGTATTTTTTTACCGGATTTAGTTGTAAAGAATTTACCTTCGTTGTTGATAGAAATATCGCTACAACCAACGATACAACATTTACCCCATCCGCGTGCAACCAGTGCAGCGTGAGAAGTCATACCACCTTTACTTGTAAGAATAGCCTGAGCTTTGTGCATACCATCCACATCTTCAGGAGAAGTTTCTTCTCTAACAAGAATAACTTTTTCACCTTTTGCAGCAGCTTCAATAGCAGCTTCAGATGAGAATACTACTTTACCCAATGCACCACCGGGACCTGCAGGCAAACCTTTAGCTACAGAAGTTGTAGCAGATTCAGCCTTAGGATCAATCATTGGTAATAATAATTCTACCAATTGATTTGGAGCTACACGTTTTAAAGCAGTTTTTTCGTCGATGAATTTTTCTTTCAGCATGTCTGTAGCCATTTTAACAGCAGCTACACCATTTCTTTTACCTACACGACATTGTAACATGTATAGTTTACCTTTTTCAATAGTAAACTCAAAGTCCTGCATATCTTTATAATGCACTTCCAGTCTTTTCTGAATATCATTCAACTCTTTGTATGCTTTAGGCATTACTTTTTCAAGCGTTGTAAAATGTTTATTCTGTGCATTTTTAGAATAATTGTTAATCGGACTTGGAGTACGGATACCGGCAACTACGTCTTCACCCTGAGCATTGATAAGATATTCACCATAGAAATGGTTTTCTCCTGTACCCGGATTTCTCGTAAATGCAACACCAGTAGCACTTCCTTCGCCCATGTTACCAAACACCATTGCCTGAACGTTTACGGCAGTACCCCACTCGTCAGGAATTCTTTCAATTCTGCGATAATCAACAGCGCGTTTACCATTCCAGCTTGCGAATACAGCACCAACACCACCCATTAACTGATCTTTTGCGTTGTCAGGAAATTCTTGTCCTAATAACTCTTTTACCAGTTTTTTGAATTCTGTAGCCAGATATTTAAGATCTTCTACATCAAGATCGGTATCGTTAGCAACACCTTTTTTATGTTTAACTTCTTCCAGCAACTCATCCATTACTTTTCTGATACCCTTGCCATTAGCCGGTTCCAGACCACCTGCTTTTTCCATAACCACGTCTGCATACATCATAATCAATCTTCTGTAAGCATCGTAAGCAAATCTTTCGTCGCCTGTAGTATCAATCAAGCCTTGTAAAGTTTCTTCAGTAAGACCCAGATTCAGGACTGTATCCATCATACCGGGCATTGATTTTCTGGCACCTGAACGCACAGATAGCAATAAAGGATCTTTTTTATCGCCGAATTTTTTGCCCATTATTTTTTCAATGTTTGCAAGTGCAGCATTGATTTGTTTTTCAAGAGATGCAGGGTATTTTCTACCATGATCATAGTAGTATGTACATACTTCTGTGGTAATAGTAAATCCCGGCGGTACGGGCAGTTTTAGTTTTGGGTTTCCGGCCATTTCAGCCAGGTTAGCACCTTTACCACCAAGTAAATTTTTCATGGATTCGTCGCCGTCGGCTTTTCCACCGCCAAACGAATACACGTACTTTTTGTCTTTAGATTTCGTTGCCATGTTTTATTAAAAATTGTGATTAAATAATTTTGTGCAAATTTACGGCTTTAAAATTACTAATAAACATTTGCAAAGCAATATTAATATGATATATATCATACATTTTTAACAATATTCTATCTATTACAAAAGATATCACCGACGGATATTTTATCAGGAAAAAAACAAATTATATCTTCACCCGGATTTATAAAAAACACATCAGCTAAAAAATGAAAATTTTTAATTTCAGAGGAGATTGTACCAAAGATACCGAGCACCTGCAACACCTTGCAAACATTATTGAAGAGTATGCTCAAGAGTCTAAACTGACCGTGCTTATTTCTGCTGCCGACCAAACCCGCTCTGCTTTGGAAAAAGTAACAGAAAGTTTTTATAAGGGTAATAAAGAGGAGGCGCTTAAACTTTTTGAAACAATCAAAAAACAACATCTTGATACGGCAAAGTATTTACTAATTCTTAATTTCAATGAATGTCTGGAGAGAATGGTGGATATTTTTACGGAAGTAGAATGGCTGTTACACGATAAACCCGTATGGTCTTACAGGTACTATTACGATCAGATAGTTTGCGTAGGTGAACTGCTGATAACCAGAATTATGAGCGCTTATCTGGAGGAGAAAAAAACTGCCAATACTTTTGTTGATATAAGAGATGTACTACGTACAAACAGTGATTTTACTTCCGCTGAAATTGATATGACTGAAACTCAAGCACGAGCTTCTGAACAGTTGAAAAAAGTTTTTGACAATAACAACGTACTTGTTACGCAGGGATTCATTGGCTGTACCGATGAAAATGAAAGCACAACTTTGGGCAAGCTTGGTAGTGATTACACGGCTGCTGCGCTTGCAAAAATACTGAGTGCCGAAGAAGTAATCATCTGGCAATCAGAGAAAGGAATTAAAGCCAACACGTATTTTCCGTTTGCTGACGCTACATTCCTACATCATTTAAACTTTAATGAAGCGATA
>JAEWWO010000091.1 GCA_023396345.1 Bacteroidota bacterium | reverse complement strand
GGTTTCTGCGTCCGCTTACCATCAATCCCTGGATAAGAAGAGAGCTGCATTATCATCATCATAAATTCTCAGGCACCGTACACGATGTGGAGGAAAGAGGCGTTACCAATGGTGAAAAATGGACTTTTAAAAGACTGATTACCACACCTGATTTATTGCTCGGCGGAGTACTGCGCTTAAAAAGTCTTTTTCAGGATATCAAAAGAGAAGTAGCTTTGGGCAATCTGAAACTGGAGAAAGCCGGTAAGTTGAAGAAATATGTTTTCATTGGTCTTATACCCTTCACTATTATATCGCACATATTTCTGTATGCCTTTACAATTGATGTAATACTTAACTTTTTGCATGCGCAGTTTCACACAAATATTCTGTTGCCCGTTTTTATTAAAGATATTTTAGCATGGTGTCATCTTTACATATATCTTATTTTGCTGCCTAATTTATTGCGTCAGTTTTGCCTGCATTTCATCACTTCAAACATGCATTATTTTGGCGATGTGGAAGACGGAAATGTAATAGAACAAACACAGGTTTTAAATGTTTGGTGGACATTCCCCATGCAGGTTTTTTGTTTTTTCTTTGGATGGACACATTCCATACACCACTTTGTAGTAAACGAAACTTTTTACGTAAGGCATATAGTAAGAAAAAAAGCGTATGATGTTATGCGTCGGCATGGCGTGCGCTTCAATGACTTGGGTACTTTTAAAAGAGCCAACCGCTTTAATTAAACACCCCCTTTTATTCATTAACCACAACTTCACAACTTTTATTACCGGGTTTGTAAATATTTCTTTAACTTCACATAAGAAATAAATCTAAACCGATGAAACGCCTGTTGATACTCTTGCTGCTTTTCTGCACGTCGAATATTTTATATAGTCAGGAAAAACCGGACTATAAGAAGATTAAAAAAATATAAAAGATAAAAACTCCGGTTTGCATTATCCTAAATTAATGCAGCGATTTAATAATTCAGATATAACACTTACGACTGAGGAAAGACGGCATCTGTATTACGGTTTTATTTTTTAGCACGAATACAGTCCCTATGCCCATTCTAAGTTTGACGACAGTATAAAAATAATTACACGTAAGCAGGAAATGGATTTCCGTGATTATGAATTGATAGAGAGATATGCCGATTCCATACTTGTTGAGAATCCTTTTGATTTACGGGCGATGAACTATCAGCTATTTGCGCTTGACAAACTTCAGAATAAAGAAGCATTTGATAAAACTCTCAACAAAATGAAAATACTTTACTCTGCCATGCTTAGTTCGGGCACAGGTAAAAGTAAAAAAGAAGCTTTCTACGTAATAAATGTAGCGCACGAATATGATTTGCTCAATATGTTAGGCTATGAGTTTGGCGGAAGTCAGAAACTAATTGAACACTACGATTATCTGGAAGTAAAAGATAATGACTCCGGAGTGAAAGGTCTATATTTCGACATCAGCCCTAGCCTCAATATAATGAATCAGATGTTTAAGTAAATGTACTTTAAGATAGAGATAAACTGGAATATTTTTATTTCAATTCCCTTATCTTTACAGCTATAATCACTTATAGTTTGTATATTTTAGCATGAAGAAAATTTTTTATCTTTTTTTATTTATCCTGTCTTACGGGATTGTTCAGGCGCAGGAAAATAACAATAGCATAGACAGTAGTTTGCTGCAAACAGATTTTGGCAAAAAAGTATGGACAGTAGTTTCGCAATCTGTAGTAAATATTCGAAGAGAACCCACCTACAGAGCGGAAATGACCACGCAGGCATTGCTGGGCACTCCTTTAAAAGTTCTGGCAAAATATCGCAACTGGAACAAAGTGCAAACTCCCGAAGGCTACACAGGCTGGACGAGTGCGCCTCTGGAAAGAATTGATTCCGCAACCTTACACACCCTCAATGCCAGACCGAGAGTGATTGTAACTAAAAACAATACAAACATTTATACAAAACCAAACTCTTCATCAGACCTGCTTTCGGAAGTTGTACTGGGAAGTATTCTGATGCTTGCAGAGAATAAAGCTTCTCACGGTTTTTACCATGTTTCTTTTGCTGACGGAAGAGAAGGATACATTGCCAAAGAAGATGTGCTCGCATGGAATGAATGGCGCAAAAATATACATCTGACGGGAAACAGCATTGAAGAGATGTCTAAAAGATTTTTAGGTGTGCCTTACTTTTGGGGTGGCACTTCTCCCCGCGGACTTGATTGCAGTGGTCTTACTAAAACAACTTATTTAATGCATGGTATTATTTTACCCCGCGATGCACGCGAACAATATGTAACCGGCACTACCATTGACTCCACCAATCATTTCAGCAAACTGCAAAAAGGAGATTTGTTATTTTTTGGCAGAAAATATAGAGACGATACAACCAGATATAACATAGTACATACAGGCATTTATCTGCACGACCAGCAATTTATTCATGCAACGGACGGATATGTGCAAATAGGAAGTCTGAACCCTGCCGATAAAAATTACGACAAACACAATCACAGCAGATATGTAGTTGCCAAAAGAATTATACATCAGCCTGTAAACGGCACGTGGAGTATATTTGAACATCCCTGGTATCAATAAATTTTGATTTATATTATTATGAATAACAGAAGAAATTTTCTTAAAACATTTTCCTTATTAAGCGGGGCAACACTGTTGAACTTTCCTGTAGCAGCCAAATGGAACTCAGCCAAAAGCAACGGTAAAATGCAATTGAAATGGACACCGTACGACCTGCAACTGAAACATGTTTTCAGTATATCCAACAGTTCAAGAAAAACAACTCCTGTTGTGCTCACTTCTCTTACCTATGACGGAGTTACCGGATATGGCGAAGCATCGCTCCCGCCCTATCTGGGAGAATCTCAGGCTTCTGTAATGGAGTTTTTGAAAAAAGTGGATTTATCTACTTTTACCAATCCGTTTCATATAGAAGAAATCATGCAGTATGTTGATAAGATTGCAGAAAACAATACTGCTGCAAAAGCCGCAGTAGATATAGCGTTGCACGACCTCACAGGAAAAATAATACAACAGCCCTGGCATAAAATGTGGGGATTGAATACAGAAAAAATTCCGCTCACAACTTATACCATCGGTATTGATACTGACGAGATGATTCGCAAGAAAGTGAAAGAAGTAGAAGGACAGTTTAAAGTTTTAAAAATTAAGTTGGGTAGCAATGATGATAAAAGAATAATCAATGCTGTTCGTTCCGTAACTAAGTTGCCATTAGCCGTTGATGCTAATCAGGGATGGAAGGATAAACATTTTGCTCTGGATATGATTCACTGGTTGAAAGAGCAGGGAGTGGAAATGGTAGAGCAACCTACCGGAAAATATAACCTGGATGATAATGCGTGGATAACCGAAAGAAGTCCGATTCCTGTTTTTGGAGATGAATCTGTTCAGCGCTTACGCGATGTTGAAAATTTAAAAGGTGTATTTTCAGGCATTAATATAAAACTGATGAAATGCACCGGATTGCATGAAGCGTGGAAAATGCGCAATCTTGCACAGGCGCTGGGTATGAAAGTAATGATTGGCTGCATGACCGAAACTTCCTGTGCTATATCTGCTGCATCGCAATTAGCCGCAGGGCTTGATTTTGCTGACCTTGACGGTGCTTTGTTAATTCAGAACGATGCTTTTGACGGTGCGAGATTTACTGACGGAAAAATTATTCCTACCAACCTGGCGGGCATTGGTGTAAAACCTAAAATAAATATTGACTTTAAATAATTAATCCCATGCGCATAGAATACGAAATTAAATTAGGATTTAAAGACGTAATGATTCGTCCTAAAAGATCAACGCTTAAATCCCGCTCACAGGTTGACCTGGAGAGAGAATTCATTTTCTGTCATTCTAAAAAAAAGTGGAAAGGTGTGCCGATTATCGCTGCCAACATGGATACGGTAGGCACGTTTGAAATGGCTGTGGCATTGGCTGAAAGCAAGATAGTGACTGCTGTTCACAAACATTATACTATAGAAGAGTGGAGCAAATTTTTAAAGAATCAACCGGACGATATTTACAATTACATAGCATTAAGTACCGGCACAAGCAAAAGTGATGAAACTAAAATAAAAACCATTGTAAGCAAACATCCTAAGATTGAATTTATCTGCATTGATGTAGCCAATGGTTACTCCGAAAACTTTGTTGATTTTGTAAAAAGAATGCGCAAGGCTTTTCCTGAAAAAACGATCATAGCCGGGAATGTTGT
>JAEWWO010000051.1 GCA_023396345.1 Bacteroidota bacterium | reverse complement strand
TTATGGAACTGGCTGAACTGATGTGTTTAGATGCACTTGACAGAAAAGAAAGCTGCGGCGGACACTTCAGAGAAGAATATCAAACAGCAGAAGGGGAGGCTATGAGAGACGATGAAAATTATATGTACGTATCTTCATGGGAATACAAAGGGGATAACTCATGGGAGATGCATAAAGAGCATTTAGATTATAAAGTTATTAAACCAACTCAAAGAAACTATAAGTAATTTGTAAATTCGTAAATGTGATAATTTGTAAATGAATTTGCACATTATCATATTAGCAAATTAACGTATTATCACATTTCCACATTATCAAATTAACACATTAACACATTATCATACTATGGAACATTACAATATGAATTTAACCCTGAAAGTGTGGCGTCAAGCAAACAGTAATACTTCAGGAGAGTTTAAAGATTACAGAGTGGACAGCGTTTCTTCAGAAATGTCTTTTCTGGAAATGCTTGATGTGCTGAATGAAAAACTAATAGCCCAGGGCGCAGATCCTATTGCTTTTGACCATGATTGTCGTGAAGGCATCTGCGGTATGTGTTCAATGGTTGTAAACGGAGAGCCGCATGGTCCTTGGGAAAAAAATACTGTCTGTCAGTTGCATATGCGTGCCTTTAATGAAGGAGATACTATAGTGATAGAACCCTGGCGCGCCAAGGCTTTTAAAGTAATTAAAGACTTGGTTGTAGACAGAACTGCACTCGACAGAATTGTACAAGCTGGCGGATATATTTCTGTAAATACCGGAAATGCTCAGGATGCCAATAGCCTGCCTATTCCTAAAAAAGATGCCGACGATTCTTTTGCAGCAGCAGCTTGTATTGGTTGCGGTGCCTGCGTTGCAGCTTGTAAAAATAGTTCAGCTTTATTATTCACCAGCGCAAAAGTTACACAATTAGCTCTTTTACCTCAGGGAGATCCCGAAAGAAAGAGAAGAGTAGTAAGTATGGTAACTCAGATGGACAAAGAAGGATTCGGAGCGTGTACCTCTACAGGTGCTTGTGAAGCTGCATGTCCTAAAGGAATTCGCATGGATAATATTGCACGATTGAACAAAGAATATATGCGTGCAGTACTTACATCAGAATAAATTATAATCAAATTTGTTTAGTAGGAATGCGCCAGATGGCGCATTCTTTATTTAGAATAATTTCGTTTATTCAAGTATCCTTAGCCGGTAAGCATTTTTGGCAGTTTTACCCAGTTTGCTGGTTAAGGAACGATTGGCAAAGAAACCAACAGGTGCGCCAATGATGGGTAATAGTTGTGCAATTTTAGCAAGATCAAGATAATCGCGGTATTCCTGCTGAAACTTTCTCCAATCAAAATCATTTACATCTTCTGATAAAAATTTACTATGTTCTTTCCAGTTCTTGATTTTAAGATAAACCTGTTTACGGTTTTGTTTTCCAGAAAAAGCCAGCTCAAAAATATGAAGCAGAAATATTCTTTCTTTTAAATCATTCAAATCAAAACCATATACAGCAGCAATGCTGTACAGCATTTTTATTTTAATGGAAAGAAAAAGAGGAAAGTCAGCCAGACTTGCTACAAAGCCCGCAGCACCTGTGATTCCGCCTTCTGCCGCAGCAGCATACGAATAATTTAAAACAACCGTATCCGCTTTTTCATCACGTTCTTTTAAAGAAATATTTAATACTGGTGATTGCGTAGTATACTTAGAACCCAATAATACAGCTTTTATCATTTCCCTGATAATGGCAGTGATAGCTTTGTGTACTTTTTCCGGAATATAACTGTTTAGTTTTGTTTGAACGTTCTTAGACATTCTGTTAAACATATGCGGACGCTTCATCATTTCGCGATCCCATTCCATCAGTTCTGTTTTTACTGTATCTATATATTCCATTATCATAAATTTTCAATGTAAATTTAAATATTCGTTTGTAACTTTATGCAATACAATAAGGTTAAGATTATATATTTGTTTAAGTAATTTATTATTGTATAATATTTTGAATTTTTAATTCTAAATTATTCTGATTCATGAAGGAAATAAGCTGGGGAATAATAGGCTGCGGAGATGTTACTGAAGTAAAAAGTGGTCCTGCTTTTAATAAAGTAGAAAATTCTGTTCTTACTGCCGTTATGCGGCGCAATGCGGCTAAAGCAAAAGATTACGCCAAACGTCATAAAGTTCCTAAATGGTACAGCAATGCGGACGAATTGATTAACGATGAGGAAGTAAATGCTGTTTACATTGCCACGCCGCCATCCTCGCATCTGGATTATGCTTTAAAATGTATTGAAGCCGATAAACCTTTTTATGTAGAAAAACCAATGGCGCTGAACACCGCACAGGCTGTAACTATGGCAGAAAAAGCTTTGGCAGCCAATGTAAAAGCGGTTGTAGCACACTATCGTCGTGCATTGCCCATGTATATAAAAATTAAACAACAAATAGATATGGATGTAATCGGAGATGTGAGAATGATGAATATTCATTATCATCAGCCTGTTTTTCGTCCGGCAGAATTAAGACTTGAGAAAAATGCCTGGCGTGTAAATCCGTCTATTGCCGGCGGAGGTCTTTTTCACGATATCGCTCCGCATCAGATAGATGTTGCCTATTATCTTTTCGGTCAAATTGCACAGGCAAGCGGTGTATCTGCTAATCAGGCAAGAATTTACAATGCGGATGATATGGTGGCAGGAAATATTTTATTTAAAAATAGTGTTGTCTTAAACGGTACATGGAATTTTTCTTCTTCGCCAAAAGTAGCCACTGATTTGTGTGAAATTGTAGGAACAAAAGGAAAAATTACTTTTAGTTTTTTCGGAAGTTCAAGAGTGGAAGTTTTATCGCACAGCGGAAAGAAAAATCTTTTGTTCGAAACTTACAAACATATTCAGCAACCCATGATTGAGCAGATTGTAAAATACTTTTTAGGCGAGGGTAGCAATCCTTGCAGTCTGCACGAAGGTATAGAAGTGATGAAAGCGATTGATGCAATGTCTGAATAAATCAACGCTTTAGCAAAAATAAAAGTCCGCACAATTTTTATCGTGCGGACTTTTATTTATTTCTGTCAGATCAAATTATTTATTCTCGTCTGACTGTGTTTTTTCTTTTTCTTTAGTAGTAGCTTTTTTTGCAGATTTGGGAGCAAACATAGCCAGCATTCTTTTACCTTCCATTTTAGGCATTCCTTCCAAAGCACCGTATTCTCCTAATCTTTCGGCAAACTTCAGTAACAGTAATTCACCTCTGTCTTTAAACATAATGGCACGACCTTTAAACTGTACGTAAGCCTTTACTTTATTACCATCCTGCAAAAACTTGATAGCGTGTTTTGTTTTAAATTCAAAGTCATGATCATCCGTGCCGGGTGTAAAACGTACTTCTTTAACTTCGCTTTGTTTGGCGTTGGCTTTCATTTCTTTTTCTTTACGTTTTTTCTCGTAAAGGAATTTTTTATACTCAACTATTTTACAAACAGGAGGCTTAGCATTTGGCGAAATTTCTACGAGATCAAGACCCTGATCCTGCGCAATGGACAAAGCTTTTTGAGTGGGATAGATACCGGTTTCTACGTTGTCTCCGACTAAACGTACTTCTGGTACTCTGATTCTTTCGTTGATTCTGTGTTCAGGCTCTTGCTGAACTCTAAAGCGAGGATTGTTTCTTCTTTGTAATGCCATTAAAGGTTTTTTGTTATAAGATATATTTTTTTAATAATGCTGTTATGAATAATTAATATGCAAATATGATACAATAATTTTTATTCTGCAAAATAAAATTGTGGTTCAAAATAAAAAAAGTCAAAAGTTTATACATCTTCTGACTCTTGTTTTTTAGCTTGTAAATTACAAGTGAGCTTTGATTTTGTTTTCAATTACTGATTTAGGAACGGCTCCGATTTGTTTATCTACCACTTCTCCGTTTTTAATGAATAAAATTGCAGGAATTGAGGTAATACCATATTCGATGCTGGTATTGGCGTTTTGGTCAACATTTAGTTTACCAACTTTTACCTGTCCTTCGTAAGAGGTAGCCAACTCTTCAATAACCGGGCCTATAGCTCGGCAAGGTCCGCACCATTCAGCCCAGAAATCTACAACAGCAAGTTTATCGCTGTTTAAAACTTCTTCCTGAAAATTCGCGTCTGTAAATTCTAATGCCATGTTTATTTAATTTTAAATTTTGTTTTAAGTGAAATACTATGCTTATCAATAGCAAATTTAGTTCCAAATTTATTTGATGAAATAAAAGGAAAAGATGTCATATAAACGAAGCAACTTTGGGTCTTATTAAGAAAATATGACAGACGAATATAGGAAATTTAAAACTGCTTGCCAAATAATCTTTCCAGATTGCTTTCATTGTAATCAATATACGTAGGTTTTTTGCCGCTTGGTGATACATTGGGCGTGTTGCAGGCAAATAATTCTTCTGCTAAATGTTGCATTTCTTCACTGGAAAGTTTCTTGCCCGTTTTTAGCGATTGCTGCTTGGCAAGACAGCGAATTACTTTTTCCCTTTTGCTGAATTTAATATCGCTGCTGAAGTGTTTAAACTGTTCTAAAAGCAATTCAATGGAATGTAGTTCATTGCTCATATTTACATCGGCAGGTACGCCATGAATAACATAGGTATCTTTTCCAAAATGTTCAATCTTGTATCCCAGCATCTCCAGTTCGGGCAACAAATCTTCCAGCAAAATACTATCAGCTACAGACAGCTCAATGGTTACCGGAATTAATAATTGTTGTGTTACACTTTTTTGAACAGCTATAGTTTGCACAAATTTTTCGTACAAAATTCTTTCATGTGCAATCTGCTGATTGATTAAAACATATCCCGTTTGGGTAGGGGCTATGATATAACTGTTCAGTATTTGCAGATAATCTCCGGTTGTACGTAAAGTTATTTTTTTAGAAAACTCCGTAAATAACTCACTGCCGGAATCTAAGTTTGTTTGTTTCTCAGGCAAAGATGCACTTTCATAAAAATCTTTCCAGTGCGAGAGTTCAGACTTTAAAGAAGGATCTATGAAATGCGCCTGATTCTTTTCTGTAAATGTTTTAAACAATCCCGAAGTTTCGGCTGATTCTTTTTCCTGATTGGTAAATGGTTTATTGACAGCATCCAGTTGTTGTATGTTGGCATCCAGCGAAAAATCTATCGATGGTGCTATGCTTGATTGCGCCAGTGCATGTTTAACAGCTGCCTGCACAAAAGCATACACAATTTTTTCGTCTTCAAATTTTATTTCCTGTTTGGTTGGGTGCACATTGATGTCTACTTGCGTAGGATCTAATTCAATAAACAAGGTGTACAAAGGAAAATTTTCTTTAGGCAACAATTCTGCAAAAGCACTGGTAACCGCATGGTTTAAATATGCACTTCTTATAAATCTGTTGTTCACAAAAAAATACTGATCGCCTCTGGTTTTGCGGGATGCTTCCGGTTTGCCGATAAAGCCGTAGATATTCATGTAATCGGTCTCTTCCTTTACATTTACCAGATGCTGATTTACATTGTTTCCCAGTATTTGTACAATTCTTTGTTTGAGCGTACCTGCTTCGAGGTGAAACATCTCCTGACCATTATTTTCCAAAGAAAAAAATACCTGATGAAAAGGCATTGCCACACGAATAAACTCTTCTACAATATGCTTGGTTTCGGCAGCATTACTTTTTAAAAAATTTCTTCTTGCCGGCACATTAAAGAAAAGATTTTTCATGGAAATACTTGTACCGTTAGCACAGGCGCAAGGTTCCTGTCGGGTAACAATACTGTTTTCAATCTCAATAAAAGTACCCAGCTCGTCTTCCGGTCTTTTGGTTTTAATTTCTACCTGAGCTACGGCTGCAATGGAAGCGAGTGCTTCGCCTCGAAATCCCATTGTTCGGATATGGAACAAATCATCAATCTTGCGAATCTTACTGGTGGCATGTCTTTCAAACGCCATGCGGGCGTCTGTTTCGCTCATTCCCTTACCGTTATCAGTGACCTGAATCAGATTTTTTCCGGCATCGCTTATGTAAACTTTTATTTCTGTAGCGCCTGCATCAATAGCATTTTCAAGCATTTCTTTCAATGCGGAAGCCGGCCGCTGAATTACTTCTCCGGCAGCTATCTGGTTGGCTATGTTATCGGGTAAAAGCTGAATTATATCCACTGAAATTTCATCGTTTGTACAAAGCGAATATAAAGAATATTTCAATATCTGCAGAGATAGTTTTTGTTAAGTTATCGTATAAATTACTATCAGATTATATCAAAACAAAAAAGCCGCCTATTAATAAAGCGGCTATGTATTAAATTAATAATTAAATATTTATACGCCTATTTTAAATCCATCTTCCAGCACGGCAAATTTCTTGATTACCACAATACCGTCTTTTACCGTATACTTATCCGTATCCGCATCTTCAATATGAGAACCGCCTCTGATAATCACATTATTACCGATGAATACATTCTTATCAATAATTGCATTATCTATGTAGCAGTTTTCTCCGATACCCAAAACAGGCGTGCCTTCTTCTTTATGCTGATTGATTCTTTCCAGTGTTTCGTAATAGTCATTACCCATCACATAGGTATTAAATATTTTGGTATTAAAACCTATGCGTGATCTAACACCTATAATACTTCTTTCAATAAGATTGGCCATAATAATACTACCTTCGGCGATAACTGCTCTGTTCAGCAAAGAACCGTTGATTTTAGCTGTAGGTAACATACGCGGTCTTGTGAATATAGGTTGTTTGGTATTGTATAAAT
>JAEWWO010000041.1 GCA_023396345.1 Bacteroidota bacterium | reverse complement strand
AGGACAGAGTAAAAAATAATCCTAAAATAGAAATTCACTGGAATACAGAACCGGTTGAAGTGATAGGAGAGAAGACGGTTACAGCCGTTAAAGTGGTGAATAATAAAATCAACGAAACTTCTGAAATCCCTGTAAGTGCCATGTTTGTGGCGATTGGGCATCATCCAAATAGTGACATCTTCAAAGATTATGTTACTACTGATGAAGCCGGTTATATTGTAACTACTCCGGGTACTTCCAAAACCAATGTTGCCGGTGTATTTGCAGCAGGCGATGTACAGGATAAAATTTATCGTCAGGCTGTAACAGCAGCAGGCAGTGGTTGTATGGCTGCTTTAGATGCTGAAAGATATCTAATGACTTTGGAACACTAATGTTTCTCAATGCTTACAATCAAACTAAACGATTTATATTTCTATTCTTTTCATGGTTTGTATGAAGAGGAGAAAATTGCAGGTGGTGAATTTGTGGTAAATGTTGTAGTGGAATATTTGCCACAAATGCCTGTAGTTACAAGTTTGGAAGAAACTGTTGACTACGCTGCTATTTACACCATTGTAAAAGAGCATATGCAACAGCCCACACCTTTACTGGAAACGCTTGCTATGAAAATGGTTAACAGTATACTGGAACGTTTTCCTGTTATTGACAGAGCCGAAGTATCTGTAAAGAAAGTGCAGCCGCCTATTAAAAACTATTCAGGAAGTACAGAAACTGTTTATTCAAGAAAAAGAAATTAATTACACCGCTACCGGAGCTTTAATCGCCGGATGGCTTTGGTAATTTTCTAAAGTGAAATCTTCAAATGTAAAATCAAAAATATTTTTGATTTCAGGATTTAGTTTCATCTGTGGCAAAGGAAATGGTTCGCGCGACAATTGAAGATGAGCCTGATCTATATGATTGCTGTATAAATGCACATCGCCGAAAGTATGTACAAATTCGCCGTATTCTAAATTACAAACCTGAGCTATCATCATTGTCAGTAATGCATAAGATGCAATGTTGAAGGGTACACCCAGAAATACATCAGCACTTCTTTGATACAATTGGCAACTTAATTTTCCTTCAGCTACATAAAACTGAAACATATTGTGGCAGGGCATCAGCGCCATTTTTGGAAGGTCAGCAACGTTCCAAGCGCTTACAATCAGCCTTCTGCTGTCAGGATTTTTTTTAATTTGTTCAATCACATCCGTTATCTGATCAAAGGTTTCGCCGTTAGCACCCTCCCAACTGCGCCATTGCTTACCATACACAGGACCTAAGTCGCCGTTTTCATTTGCCCATTCATCCCAGATAGACACTTTATTATCTTTCAGATACTGAATATTGGTTTCGCCTTTCAGAAACCACAAAAGCTCATGAATAATACTTCTCAGATGCAATTTTTTTGTGGTCACCATCGGGAAACCTTTTTGCAGGTCAAAACGCATCTGGTAGCCAAACGTACTGATAGTGCCCGTTCCGGTACGGTCTTCTTTTTTTACACCATTGTCAAGGATATGCTGAAGCAAAGTATGATATTGTTGCATGGGACGAAATTAATGTTTTTTTAGTTACAGGATTCAATAATAATATCACAAGCTTTTTCCAGTTCTTTGTTTGAGATAATTAAAGGTGGGGCAAAGCGCAGACCTTCTGAACAAAATAGAAACCAGTCAGTTATCAACCCATTTTCTATACAGCGATGAATTATTTTTTTGTTGGTTTCAAAATCTTCAAAACGAACAGATGCCCACAGTCCGGCGGTAGTAATTTTTTTAATAAGTGGATGTTGTAATTTCTGCTGAATTATTTTTTCTTTTTCTTTCACTGTATCTGTATATCCTCCCTCAATTAATATTTCAAAAGCAGCCATTCCCGCCGCGCAGGAAACTGGATGCCCGCCAAATGTACTCATATGACCCAATACAGGATTGGCAGTAAGCGCATCCATTATTTTTTTATCGGCTATAAAAGCACCTAAAGGCATTCCTCCGCCAAGTGCTTTGCCTAAAAGTAAAATATCCGGAACTATATCATACTGCTCAAATGCCCATAAAGATCCGGTTCTGCCAAATGCACATTGAATTTCATCAAATATCAGGAGCGTGTTTGTTTCCGTACATTTTTTTCTTATTGCCTTTATCCAATTCATATCCGGCTTTATAACACCGGCTTCTGCCTGAACCGTTTCCATAATTACACAGGCAGTTTTTTCATCAATCAAATCAAGCATGGCTGTGTCGTTGAAATTGCAATGATAAATATCGGGCAATAACGGTCTGAATGCATTCCTGAAATATTCACTGCCCATAATGCTTTGCGCTCCTTGTGTAGACCCGTGATAGCTGTTGTTGAAGGCAATAATTTTTGAACGGTTGGTATAGCGTTTCGCGAGCTTCATTGCTCCTTCAACCGCTTCTGCACCGCTATTGGTATAAAATACACAATTCAGATTTTCGGGCAGATGATCAGTGAGTAATTTTGCATACTGAACCTGAGGTGTTTCAATGAATTCGCCATACACAATTACATGCATGTATTGTTGTATCTGTTCTTCAATCGCTTGTAAAACTTTGGGATGCGAATGTCCGATATTGCATACACTGAATCCCGATATTAAATCAATATATTTTTTGTCGTTAATGTCGTACTGATAAATACCATCTGCTTTTTTTATTTCAATGCCCATCGGCTCAGGAGAAGTTTGCCCTACGTGTTGCAAAAACAATTGTCGCTGATTCATAATGCAGCAAAAATATAAAACTTAATCGGGATAACACATCTGACATTTTTTGATTCAGAAATTGCAGGCAGTATTTTCTTATTAAAATTCACTTTCCTTGTATTCATTTAAAAATATAAATAATGAAAAAATATTTTTTACTGATACTGTTGTTTGCTATTCATACATGGGCTTTTGCTCAACAACCATCTATTGAAAAGATTTGGGAAACCGATACCACTATAGCCGTTCCGGAATCTGTTTTGCCTCATAAAGGAAAATTGTATATTTCTTTGATTGACGGAAAAGGATGGGACGATGATAAGAAAGGAGGTATAGGAATCATGAGTGAAGACGGTAAAGTTTTTAATAACGAATTTGTAAAAGGTTTAAGTGCGCCAAAGGGTATGGCTATTTATAAAAATAAATTGTATGTAGCCGATATTAAGCAATTGGTAGTAATAAAACTGAATAACGGTAAGGTCCTTAACAGAATTACTTTTCCTGATGCGGAAGCGCTTAACGATCTAACTGTAGACAGTAAAGGTGTGCTACATGTATCTGATTCAAGAAAAGGAAATATTTGGGCAATAAAAAAACATAAACCTGAAGTATTGCTCTCTGATATCAACAATCCGAATGGTATAAAAGTTATCAACGATGAACTGTATTATGCAGAAGCGGGTCTATTGATGAAAGCAGACAGACAAAAAAAGATTACTAAAATAGGAGAGATACCTCATGCTATTGATGGCATAGAACCCGTGGGTAATAATGATTTTCTTTTGACATCGTGGCCCGGATATTTCTATTATTTATATGCTGATGGCACTTCTGTACTTTTATCAGACACGCATCAACAAGGCATAAATGCTGCTGATTTAGGTTTTGACTCCAAAGAAAAAATTATTTACATGCCTACTTTTAATGCAAAAAAGATAGTTGCTTACAAGCTTAAATAAACTTAATCGGCATACTGCATCAGACTGTTTTTAAAATTCAAATATTGCTGTCTGTATTTTCTGTATGCCGCGTCTGATGTATATTGCAGACCTACAATCCAGTTGATATTGTCTTGTCTGATTACTTCCCGATAAGACCTTTTATAGCTTTTGTCTTTAGCTTCTATAGTCCACTCGTTAACGGTGATACCTTCTTCCAATCCTTCTGTAATAGAGTCTGTCATGATTTCATTGCTTCTTATATTAATCTCGGAAGGTTTGCCCGACCACTGCGGAGAGAAGACATAAAAACTTACCGTACTATCCGGCGAAGTGAAAATAGCACTATCAAATCCTTCTGTGGATGTCAGCGATTTCATAGAAGGTTTTACTGTAAAATCTGACGGATAATTGACCGCAAACCATGCTCCGGTGTAGGTTTTGTAATCAAAACTATCATGACCGTTTGTAACTGTGGTATTGTCGTCATGTATATTTGTTGTGGCAATTTGTAAGGCAGAATCCTTGTCCGCAACTTCGTGTGAGGGATTGTTGCATTGAGCAAAAATGCCGATTAACGCAATCCCGACAAAAGATTTTAGCATGATATTTTTTTATTTTTATGCGAAATAATTATGCCAATTTCTTTACAAGTAAACGTACACATCTAAAGCACTATTAATAATTTAAAAAAAATTATTAGGTATGCTTTTTGCTTAATACTATTTATAAATCAATTAAACGAATACTAAATAAATATTATTATGAAAGGATTTAAATCTAACATTGAACAGGACACTTTAAACAACGAAAATTTCCGTAAAGTACTTTATACAGGAAAACACACACAGCTTGTATTAATGACTATTGCTCCGGGAAGCGAAATAGGAGAAGAAACACATCATGAAAACGATCAGTTTTTCCGTTTTGAAGGAGGTAAAGGTAAGGTTACAATCGACGGAACAGAATATGAGGTAGAAGACGGTGATGCGGTAATTGTTCCTGCCGGTGCTAAACACAATGTGGAAAATGCTTCTCACGAAGAACCGCTGAAATTATACACTTTATATTCTCCTCCTCATCATAAAGACGGAATAGTGCGTAAAACAAAAGAAGAGGCAGAAGCAAATGAAGAAGACTTTGATGGAGAAACAACAGAATAAACTATTCAACTAAAACAAACTACTAAGCAGGTGGAATATTCCATCTGCTTTTTTTATTCCATAAAATAAAATGTAAATATTTTTATAAAATAAAGTAAATGGATAGTAGTTAATCAATTATTTAAAAATAATTCTACAGAAACAATTATATCTTGTTGAGAATGAGATGGTAACCTGAATGCACCTAAAGGACTGTATGTAAAAGATGATGTATTATTTGTAGCAGATGTAAATAAAATAGCAGTATATAATTTGAAGGATACGGCTACAACCGCTGTCAACATTCAATTTCCGGCAGATGATATGTTTGTGAATGATTTAGCTGCCGATGGAAATTATCTGTACGCTTCTGTTGTAAATACGGGAAATATTTACAGACTCGATATTTTGGATGTAACAAAAGCCGCACAAATTGTTCCCGAGAAATTTTCAAATGTAACAGGAGCCAATGGCTTGGTCATAGATGGTACAACCATGTATGTTGCTTCTTATCCGGCTGATGGAAATACTACAGATGAGAATGTAGTGTATATAATAAAAGATATGAACAATCCTGCTCCGGAAAAATTAATTACAGAAGCCGGTCAGTATGATGGACTTGCTTTGTCTTCTGATAAAAAATCTTTGTATGTTGGCAACTGGACACCGGTTGGCGTAGAAGTTATTAATATGGAAACAAAAACTAAAACACCTCTGGCAATGGAATCTGTAAAGTTTGGCGGAGTAGCTGATTTTTCGTTGGTAGGAGACAGCGTTTTGTATATTCCTGATTTGGTAAACAGTATGCTGGTGATAAAATCAGTAAACAAATAAAGTTGTTAGTCTTCATTAAAAATCCACAGTTGATAATGGCTGCGGATTTTTTTTATTTTGTCAGTATTCTTGTAATATTTTCTTCCGAATCAGTAATAATGCGGCTTCCGGGCGAAATATATTTATCGGCTTCTGAAGCATCTGCATTTATAAAGCTTACAATTTTTACTCCTTTTTCTATGTGTACATCATAAACAGCGCCGACTTTTTGCGCAAAGGATTCTATCTTATCAGGTATATCATTTACAACCAATTGCAGCTGATTTTTTTCAACCTGCATCATATTTATTTTTAATAACAATTCATCAGCAAGTGAATTAATATCTTCTGAAATATCATCTCTTAATCCATCCTCTGTTAATGTACAATTTATTAAAGCCTGATTTTCTTTTACAACAATTATCGGTTGTTTTGTTTCAATTGGGTTTTCACTGCTAATCTTTGTTCCCTCCACAGATGTATCATAAAAATATCTGTAATCCAAAGGGATGTTTGCATCGGCTAAAACCGGAATTGCTTTTTCGTGTAGAATATTTTCTGAGTTTTTAGTAATTTTTACAGCTTCGTTATAATTTAAATGATTGAGTAAGGTTGCGTCAGCAAATGGAAAATACGTATTGGCTTTAATT
>JAEWWO010000040.1 GCA_023396345.1 Bacteroidota bacterium | reverse complement strand
GCTGCAGAATATGAGAAACGTCGGCATTAATAATTTTCTTCTGAGCGTCTGATTTTGAATTCTTAATTTTTATATACCTTTGCAGCCATCATTGTCCAATGGTGTAATTGGCAACACAACTGACTCTGGATCAGTAGAGTCCAGGTTCGACCCCTGGTTGGACAACTCGGGAATATCTATAGTCTATCAATATTTAATTAGTTAGAATGTAGATATTTTTTTGTGTAGTGAGGAAGCCATATCTTTTATTATTCAGCGTTTATTTTCTTTAAAATCTAACATTACTTTTTCGCGTAGTTTTAAATTTTCATTCTTAATTATTGTAGTCCGAGATAATAATTAAAATTATACAATTTCTCTTATACCTCAATCAAAAAACTCCACCACACACTTTGGCATGAAATTTATTTTATCTTTCGTACAATTTCCTGCAAATGACTGATACCGAAAAAATAATAGAAAAAATAAGTCCGAAGAAAATCGCAAAAATACTGCGTGACCCAGAGCAGACAGCCAAAGCTGTAAATCTCTTATACGTAAGCGATTCGGAGCAGGAAGGTATCAACAGAAGAAAGAGAGGAAAAAAGTTTACCTATTACTTTCAGGATAAACCTATAAAAGAAAAAGCACAAATTGAACGTATAAAAAAACTGGTGATTCCTCCGGCTAGGGAAAATGTATGGATATGTGCTCTTGAGAACGGTCACCTGCTGGCAACAGGAATTGACAATAAAAACCGTAAGCATTACCGATATCACGCTGCATGGAATGCGCTACGCAATCATACCAAATATTACAGACTGCTTCAATTTGGTCAGGTACTGCCCGACATTCGTCTGCAACTGGAAAAAGATTTATCACTGCCGGGTTTGCAACAAAGAAAAGTATTGGCTGCTGTTGTTAGTCTTATGGAGCGTACCAACATTCGCGTGGGTAATAATGTGTACGAAAAACTATATGGTTCTTTTGGCTTGACTACGCTGAAAGATAAGCATATCAACGTTTCCGGAGCATCTATAAAATTTGCGTTTAAAGGAAAGAAAGGTGTTATGCACGATATTGACCTGAAACACAGAAAGCTGGCTAAAATTGTCCAGGCCTGTAAAGAAATTCCGGGTAAAGAATTATTTCAATACTATGATGAAGACAACAACCGTCAAAGCATTGACTCCGGAATGGTAAACAGTTACATAAAAGAAATCAGTGGTGAAGACTTCACCGCCAAAGATTTCAGAACCTGGGCCGGCACAGTAAATGCTTTCCTTGCTTTTAAAGAATTAGGACCGGCAGAAAACGCAACAGAAACTAAAAAGAAAATTGTAGAAGCACTTGATAAAGTAGCCAAGCACTTAGGCAATACCCGCACCGTGTGTAAAAAATATTATGTGCACCCGCAAATTATAAATCTCTATGAAAACAAAAGTATCAAGAAATATATGGATGCTTTGGACAAAATTGAAATAGATGATAATAAAGCCGGACTAACCAGAGAAGAAGCCATCATTATGCAAATTCTGGAATCAAAATAATGGCGAGACGCAGTAAGCAAAACTGAATTTAATTTTCCTCTTCTTTTTCTCTTTGTTCAAGCTCTTCTTCTGACAATAAACGCATTCTTACTTTTTCAACAGAGCTGCGGTACATTTTAAGGATTATCATTTCGTAGCCTTCCAGCACCAGCACTTCGCCTTCAACAGGTACTGAGCCGTGTTCGTAAGTAATAAGTCCTGAAAGTGTGTTGTATTCTTCTTCTTCGGGCAATGGGGAAGGAAGAAACTCATTGATATCTTCGATAGGTTCGTGCGCATCCACAATATAAGAATCATCTGCCTGCTTTTCTACAATCGGCAATTCCGCATCGTGTTCATCCTGAATATCACCAACCAATTCTTCCAGAATATCTTCCATGGTAACTATCCCGGCAATATCGCCGTACTCGTCAGTAACCACCGCCATCTGCACATGATCTTTCTGAAAAGCTTTGAGCAAATCTTTAATTTTCATGCTCTCCGGAATGTAAAACACAGGACGCAGCAAACCTCTTATATCAAACTCATCTTTATTACTTTGATAGTATTTCAATACATCTTTTATATTCAGAATACCGATAAGGTCAGAGGGTGCTTTTTCATAAATGGGATAACGCGAATAACCTTCTTCAATCACTTCCTTAGAAAGTTCATCAAACGGAGTATCTACAGAAAAACTTACCAAATCTTTTCTATGGGTAAGAATATCTTTTACTCTGCGCGAATCAAAATCAAAAACGTTATTGATTAATTCTCTTTCAGAATCTTCAATAGCGCCGCCTTCTTCACTTTCAGAAATAATCAATTTAATTTCTTCTTCGGTATGAATATCCTGCTCTTTTACCGGAGTAATGCCAATAAGTTTTAAAATGAAATTAGCGAAACCATTCATTACATAAATCACCGGTTTAAAGAGAAAATAAAATATGCGCAAAGGAATAGCTACAGCCATTGTGGTAGGCGCAGACTTACGGATGGCGATGGATTTGGGAGCCAGTTCGCCA
>JAEWWO010000375.1 GCA_023396345.1 Bacteroidota bacterium | reverse complement strand
GAATATTACAGAGGCGTAACTGCTAATAAAAATATCAATCTTCACTTGTATGAGAAAATTGAAACGGTAGAAAAGCAGGACGATTATTTTATTTCAAAGTCTTCGCTACACACGTATAAAACCTCTAAAGTGATTGTAGCCACAGGGTTTTATGATATTCCTGTGTATCTGAATGTGAAAGGAGAAGAATTACCTAAGGTAAGACATTATTATACCGAGCCACATGAATATGCTTTTCAGAATGTAATAGTTGTAGGTTCCAGTAATTCTGCGGTGGACGCAGCTTTGGAAATTTACAGAAAAGGCGGACATGTAACCATGGTTGTGCGCAGCGCCGAAATAGGACGAAGAGTGAAATACTGGGTAAAGCCTGATATTGAAAACAGAATTACCGAGGGTTCTGTTAAAGCTTATTTTAATAGTGAGATTGCAGAGATAAAACCGAAACAGGTTGTTATAAAAACACCTGAAGGAATTGTTGAGATTGAAAATGATTTTGTACTGGCAATGACGGGTTACAGACCTAATTTTGAAATGTTGCGTTCCTTCGGAGTGCAACTGTCAGACGATGGAAAATTTTATCCGCAGTATAATGAAGAAACTATGGAAACCAACGTACCCGGACTTTATCTGGCTGGCGTTGTAGTGGGAGGGATGGATACGCACTTATGGTTTATAGAAAATTCGCGTATACATGCTGAGTTGATTGTTAAGCATATTGTTTCACAAGTAAAGGAAAATGCTGATGTATAGCAGAAGAAATATTGCGATAGCTGTATTGGTGATTGCAAGTTTTGCCATAGGTATATTTATGAAAAATATACGGCTTGGCTTAGTCGTAGGTTTATTACTGGGATTATTAATGGGAGGATTAGCAAAATTGAATAAGTAATATTGAATTATTAATGATAAATTATTAATGATATACAAGAGTATAATATTAATTTTTGCTTTCCTTTTCAGCGCTTTTTATTTTTTCTAATATCAATTGTTCTCATCTCAACAGATTGCAGAGAGTCATTTCTTGATAAAATAATATTTACTTTTCCAATGGTAGATTGTAATTCTTTTTTAGCCTTATTGATCTCAATAGTGAATTGTTTGTTGATAGCTATAATTTCATCTCCATGTTCCAGACCAGCATCTTCGGCGGGAGAGTTTTCTGAAACATCACCCACGATTACTTTTTCATTAATTAAGTATAATTCCAGTCCGGAATACGCATAATCAAACGGATCTCTATAGTTGCCGTTTGGTGCAAAGTGAAAAATTTTTGCGTTGTAATCAAATACTGTATTGAATCTTCTTAATATCTCGTTGCCCATAAGTCCGCCATTCAATGGATAAGAAGTAATATTATTTTCGTCATTAAAAATATTAACCGGTATATTTTTAAATCGGTATTTTCCAAAAGTAACGTGCTTGATCATTGTGATGTCAAATTCAATATCACCTCCCAATCCCTGTAATCTTTTTTTGTATTTTTTTCTGTCGGAGCTAAGAAATTTTTTTTCATTTACGTATTGAGATGAAAACAACATCGTTAAAGCAGCGCCGGAATCGAACATGTAGTTAAATATTATTTTTTTTGCATCTTCGATTTGTGTAGCCGAATACGCAAAGTTGTGTATATTGGGCGTTATATAAAATCCGCTGCGCGGAAATTTGGTTTTACCAAAGCTCCAGAAAGAAATTTCTTTTTTATCGTAATTAATTTTAGTGATGTATTTTTTTTGCAACGGCAATCCTATGATGCCGTGAATTTCTTTACCATATAAATAGCTCATAATCTCAATATCCATCAAATATATATCCAGACTGTCTTCTGTTAAATCTCCTAATTTGAGGGAATGATTTTTTGATAAAAAAATATTTTGAATACCACCCATTCCTCTTACTGTTCTTATATCTTTTCCTGTGGAAATATTTAATCTTGCCGCTGTTGCCGAGTCCAGAAAAGCAGCACTGGCACCAGTATCAAAAATAAAATTTAAAGTGTCGGGATAATTGTCAAGCAAGACATTAAAAATAACAACACCTTCCTGAGGCAGGTGAAACTTTAGTTTTGTTAGCAGCTTGCTTGGTTCAGTATAAATATTTTTCTGACTTAATGTGGCATTAGCAATGGTGCAGAGAATGAATAATATCGTAAGCCGATGTAACATTGTTATAAAATTACATTATTGTTTTCATAATGCAAGCCATGCAAGACAATGTATTATACAGTTTGCAGAGATTATTCATTATTAATTTTTATAGTAGAAGACTGCTTTGTCATTACGCTTCGCTTCATTCCTCACAGTGACGGAGAAAGGAGCGACCGTTATTGCGAAAAATCTCAACAAAGTGTACCGATACGCCCCGATATCTATCGAGGGTATGAAGCAATCTCCTTAATCATATTTCAGGATTACAAATCCCGAAAAGCACGGTTATATTCTTAGCTGAAAAGTTGCGTCAGTGTATGTATCACCAATCCTACCAAACCTCCGACCAACGTACCGTTTATTCGGATAAACTGCAAATCTTTTCCTACTTCCAGTTCCAGTTTTTCGCTCAATTCTTTTCCTTCCCAGGTGCCCACCGTATTGCTGATGAGCTCACTTGCTTTTGCCGAATTACGTAAGATATAATTGTACGCATTGTATTTAATCCATTTGTCTATTTTATTCCTTAACTCCTCATCGTTGTTGAGGTTTTGCGAAAACTCTTTTATTGTTTTTATCAGATATCTTTTTATACCTGATTTATCAGATTCTATATCACCGATGATATTATTTTTAATATTCAACCAAATGTCTTTAGCAAAGCTTTCGAGTTTACTTCCGGCTAATAAATCTTTTTTAATGTTATTGATTTCTTCTTTCCATTTTTCACTATTGCGCAAATCATTTTCAAAAATGATTATTTGGTTTTCAAGCTCTGCTCTTATGGAGTGTTCTTTATTATTCTGAATTTCATCAATATATTTATAAACACCATTGACTATTTTTCGGGCAATCATATTATCTACAAAATCAGGAATAAGAATATGACTTTCCTTGCTTACTCTGTCGCGTACGATTTCTTCATTTTCTGAAACGTATTGTTTAATCTTTGTCAGCAATGTATCTATAATCCGCTCATGTTCTTTTTTTTCTCTGAAATAATGCAAAACATTGGCAAGTAAGCCATTTATATCCTGCTCATTTAATAACGCTTTACTTTTTCGTGCAACAACCCCAGCAATAAAATCATCATCAATGTTGATAATAATATCTTTTCCTATTGCAAGCACTTCATCTGTCAGTAGTTGAATATTTTTTTCTTTTTGCAACCATGTAGCTACAGTGTTAGAGATAGTGAGTTTTTCAATATACGGACGAATGTTTTTATCACTTAAAAAATTATCCACCACAAAACTACCCAAACTGTCTCCGATTCTGTTTTTGCTTCGTTCAATAAGATTGGTGTGTGGAATTTTTAATCCGAGCGGATAATGAAATAAAGCCGTTACGGCAAACCAATCTGCCAAAGCACCTACCATTCCTGCTTCGGAGAATGCTTCTACGTAGCCTATCCATCCCGCATCGTTATTGCGTTTCAGGACAATCATCAAAATATATATCAAAGCCATTAGCAAAAATAATCCTGTTGCCAATGCTTTGTGTTGTCTTAATTTTATTCTTTTTTCTTCGGTGCTCGCCATCATTTATCTTTAATGTTTGTAAAAGTAAATAAGGATTTAATATAAAATTAATCTTTAGTAAAATCAAATTTATTACCTTGTGAGGTAATCATAAATAATTATGCCAAAGAAATCGAACAAAAAAAAGCCGGTAATTCTTATTACGAATGACGATGGAATTCTTGCGCCGGGTTTGCATGCATTGGTAGATGCTGTGAAAGAATTAGGAGAAGTAATTGTGGTAGCGCCTGACAAAGCGCAAAGCGGTATGGGACATGCCATTACTATTGCGCATCCCATAAGGTTATCAAAAGTAAATGTGTTTGGCGATATTGAAGCCTGGCAATGCAGCGGCACTCCGGTAGATTGTGTAAAGATTGCAGTGGATAAAATACTGAAACATAAGCCGGATATATGTTTGAGCGGTATCAATCATGGAGCCAATCATTCCATCAATGTTATTTATTCGGGAACTATGTCGGCTGCTATTGAAGCGTGTATAGAAAGTATTCCGAGCATAGGTTTTAGCTTGAATGATTTTTCACTGGAAGCTGATTTTGACGGAGCTAAAGAATATGCACGTGTGATAACTGAAAAAATCATCAATAAAGAATGGGATAAACATATTTGTTTAAATGTGAATATACCCAAAGCGAAAACACTGGATATAAAAGGTATAAAGGTTTGCAGGCAGGCATATGCAAAGTTTGAAGAAGATTTTGAAGAACGCACAGATCCCTCCGGAAAAAAATACTTTTGGCTTACGGGTGAATTTGTAAATTTTGATAAAGATGAAGATACAGATGTGTGGGCTTTGGAAAATAATTATGTAAGTGTGGTGCCTGTTTATTTTGATCTAACGCATTACGCTATAAAAGAAAAACTGGAGAAAGAATTTTAATAGTTGGCATTCTGTTAAATATGCAGAAACAACATTCATTTCACCTATAAAATACCCCAATTAACCGAAAACATTGAGTAAACAGCTACTGAAAAACTATCTTTGCCGCAAACTAAAGAAGCTTATTTCAGTATGATTATTAGAAAGTTACTCATTGTGAGTTTATTTATTTGTAGTAGTGTTTTTTCAATAGCGCAAATGCCTGCTATGCCGCCGGGCGGAAGACCTGGCGGAGGCAATATGCAACAAATGCCTTCACAAAATATTGGTAAATTATTTGGTAGAGCAGTAGATAGTACCGGTAGTGGTATAGGAGGTGCTACAGTACACGTATTCCGTGTGGTATATGATTCTGCGAGAGGAGCAAACCGCGATATGCTTTTGTCTTCTGCTGTAACAGCTTCTAACGGAGATTTTAATTTTGACGGATTGCCTACTATGCAGAATCTCGCTCTACAAATTTCTTCTATAGGTTTTGAATCGTATCGCTACGATAATATAAGAATTACTCCTATGAATACAGATATAAATTTGTATTCAATAGCGCTTACCCGTAATTCTGACAATCTTGCAGATGTTGTGGTAACTGCCAATGCCAAACAATTTTTTGAAATGGGTGTGGATAGAAAGATATTTAATGTAGATAATAATATCATTACAC
>JAEWWO010000314.1 GCA_023396345.1 Bacteroidota bacterium | reverse complement strand
AAAATACAAAAATCACTTTCACTCCCATGTTTATTGAATGTATTGCCAGAGTGTTGCGCAAATACCCGTTAATAAACAGTTCTGTAGAAGGGGATAAAATCATTGTAAAAAAAGATATTAATATCGGTATGGCTACGGCACTGCCCAATGGTAATTTAATTGTACCTGTTATAAAAAATGCTGACACGCTCAACCTTGTAGGTCTTGCCAATCAGGTAAACAGTCTGGGAGATAAAGCAAGAAAAAATAAACTGCAACCTGCCGATACACAAAACGGAACATTCTCCGTAACCAATGTCGGCGGGTTTGGAAGCATTACGGGAACGCCAATTATCAATCAGCCACAGGTAGCAATTTTAGCATTGGGAGCTATTAAAAAGAAACCCGTAGTTTTAGAAACTGCTGAAGGAGATGTAATTGCCATCCGCCATATGATGATACTCTCTATGAGTTACGACCACCGTATTATTGACGGTGCTATGGGTTCGCGCTTTCTGGCTGATGTGGTAAAAGAATTTGAATCCTGGGAAGGAGGGTATTGATTAGAGGAGAGAGGATAGTTGAATATTGAAAATTGAAAGTTGAAAATTGAAAATTGAGAATGTTTTTTCTGTCATATTGAGTGTAGAGCGAACCTGTCTCGGCTAAGACGAGAACATATATGATATATGATAGAGAGGAGTTGATAGTGGAAAATAGAAAGTATAGAATATTTTTTCCTCTTATTCCGATACCGATAGTTATCAGTAAGAGGAATCAATATTTGTAGAAATGCGCCACGTGGCGCATTTTTTTTGACCCATTACCCAACAAAAAACGCATCGAATTTTCGATGCGTTTTTTTATACTTTAAAGAAATAAACTTTATACAGTTTTTGTACTTGGTGTTTTTTTCTTGTGGAAATCTTTTACGTGTGTATCATCAGCCTGACCAAAAGGCTTATTTTTAGCCACGTCTATCAAAATAGGAGCAGCTACAAATACGGATGAGTAAATACCCGTAAGTACACCAATCAACATCGCAAAGCTAAATCCTCTTAATGTTTCACCACCGAAAATAAACAATATCAAAATGGTTAAGAACACGGTAAGCGACGTCATAATTGTACGGCTCAGTGTTTCGTTCAACGCTTTGTTGATAATGGTTTTCTTGTCTGTATTGCGCATGTTTCTTGAATCTTCACGTATACGGTCAAAGATTACTACTGTATCATTCATAGAGAAACCAATTACTGTAAGTATCGCTGCAATAAAGTGCTGATCAATTTCAAGCGGGAACGGTACTATGTTTTTGAAATAACTAAATACAATTAAGGTCACCAAAACGTCGTGAATCAATGAAGCGATAGTTCCCATGGAATATCTCCAGTCGCGGAAACGAATCAGAATATATATCACAATAGCAAGTACAGCTAATAAAGTAGCTTTGGTTGCTCCGCGTTTCAAATCTTCTGAAATGGAAGGTAACACCGTTTGTGAACTTTGGATATTATTGCTTTTAAACTCATCAAAACTTACTCCCTGAGGTAAGTATTTTTGTAAACCTGTATAGAGTTTTTGTTCTACTTCCGCATCAACAGTTTCGCTTCTGTCTTCAATTTTATAAGATGTAGTAATGTTTAACTGATTGTTGTTGTCAACAGTTTTTATTACCGGACTTTCACCTTCGTAAACTGCTGCCAAATCATTTCTCACAGACTCCTGATTAGGCGCATCTGCAAATCTTACCGTATAGCTTCTACCACCTGCAAATTCAACACCCTGATCAAATCCTACGAATATAGTTCCAATACCCAGCAGTATGATGATAGCAGAAATTACATAAGCTACTTTTCTGTACTTAACAAAGTCAAATTGTCTGTGATTAAATATTCTCTCAGATAATTTTGTAAAGTATTTAAAGTGACGATCTTTGGTAGTATACATTTCAGATATTAATCTTGATACAAGGATACCACAGAACATAGAAAGTAACAAACCGATGATTTGTGTAGTAGCAAAACCTAATACAGGACCCAATCCGAAATAGAATAATATAAAGGCAGTTAATAAAGAAGTGATGTGTCCGTCAAGAACCGGCGCATAGGAACGTTTGTATCCTAAGTTTACAGCGTCGTAGTGACTTCGTCCTCGTTTTATTTCTTCTTTAATACGTTCAAAGATAATTACGTTGGCATCCACGGCCATACCGATAGTTAATACCAAACCGGCAATACCCGGAGCTGTAAGCGTAAAGCCTAATGCACTTAATATACCTAAGGTAAACAACAGGTTCAGAATTAAAGCTATGTTGGCAATCCATCCGGAAGTGTTGTAATAAAGCAGCATTAATGCAAATATTACCAGGAACGACAAACCAAAAGCAAGTAAACCACCTTTAATGGCAGCCTGACCCAAAGTAGGTCCGATTACCTGTTCCTGAACTATTTTGGCAGGAGCTTTTAATTTACCTGATTGTAAAATGTTAGCCATGTCCTGTGCTTCCACAACGGTAAAGTTTCCGCTGATAACAGAATTACCTCCGGTGATTTCTGTGTTTACATTTGGTGCGGTTAATACAATACCATCCAATACAATGGCAATAGGTTTATTTCTATTTTTCTTGGTAAGATCAGCCCATAATCTTGAACCTACAGCATCCATACTCATTTCAACTGTAGCCTGATTTGCATGAACCTGATCGTATCCCTGACTCGCTTTGGTTACATGTTCTCCCTCTAAAGGAGCCATACCGTTTTCCAGAGTTTTAATAGCGTGTATAGGAAGAATTTTGCTTAAGTCTCCTTCCGTAGCTTGTGGTCTTCCGTATAATAATTTTAAATTACCCGGCAGTCTGCTGGTAAACACCGGATTGTTGATGTGTCTGTTCATTTGAGCAGTATCGCTCGTGTGCACATAACCCACAATATATCCGCTGTTGTCGGGTCCGCCCGCAAGTAAACTTGAGAAAGGAGTTTCCATTCTGGCTTTGGCAAGAGAATCATTTTGACCTGCAGTAGCAGTTGCTGCCGGAGCAGAACCTGTTACTTGTGCAAATGCAGATTGAGAATCGTTTTGAGGTCTGCTTACAGAATCAGTTTGTGCAACAACAGGAGCAACTACAGTATCTGTAACAGCAGGTGTAGCAACTGTCGCAGAAGTATCTACACCACTTTTTAAGTAGGCTGCCAATGCATTTTGTGCATTCATTAACTGGTCTCCAAAATCCTGTAAATTGTATACTTCAAAAAATTGAAGGTTGGCAGTAGATTGTAAATAGTTACGTACTCTTTCGGGATCTTTTGCCCCTGCAAGTTCAATGGTAATTACACCTTTGTTGGGATCGGGGTTGATGGCAGGAGACGCCACACCAAAACGGTCGATACGTGTACGCATGATGTTGGTGGTGTTTTCAAATGCTGCGTTTGCTTCATTATTCAAATAGGTCTGAACCTCGTTGTTTGTTGAGTTGAATTTTACTGCACCGTTACTTCTGTTTACAAAGAAAGGAGCAAGATTGGCACCGTTGCTGAGTGTGTTAAACTCCTGAACAAACATATTTATATAGTCTGTTTCTCCGGCATTTTTTCTTACTGTGGCGTTTTCAATAGCTTTTACAATATTCGGGTCTTTGGTATTATCCGAAAGATTTCTAACCAACTGATCGAATCCAACTTCCATGGTAACACTGATACCACCCTGCAAATCAAGACCCAGCATTAATTCCTGCTCTTTTGCATTTTTATAGGTAGTTAATCCAAAAGGACCAATTTTAGCGCTTTCGGTACTATCCAGTAATCTGAAAGTTTCCGCATCAATTAAATTGGAAATTGAATCGTTGTAAGCAGATATCAAACGCTGATTACCCGCATATTTTTGTTCTGCTGAAGGTACGGTAGCCTTGATAGTCTTTTCTGCTTTAGCCTTCATTTTGTTTTCATGACTGCGTACAATCCAAGTAAATGATAATTGATAAACACTAATCAATATCAACAAAATCGTAAAAATTTTTACTAAACCTTTTAATTGCATATCTGATAAATATTGTGTATTAAATTTTTATTAACACTATTTGAGGCGCAAAGATAGTATTTGATTATTATTTTAACTAAAAAAAATTTACCTAAAAACTTCTTCGTATGGCAAGAAAAAGAATATTTTTCAGATAATTTAGTTAATGTGCGGAATATTAATTTATTTTGAGGTACATTATAGCATGTCTTATTTTAGAATTATACCCGACAAGTCTGACGTAGCACAAAATTACAACAAGCCGTCAAATCCGAAATCCTGGAGATACAAACTATTTGAAATTATTTTTCAGGCGCATACTCCTGCGGGTAAAATCTTCGATATTTTATTGTTTATAGCCATTTTTGTAAGTGTTGTTTTAATCATGTTAGAAAGCATTCCTAAGCTGGGGGCAGAACACTATTTAAAATTTCGCTTACTGGATTATTTCTTTATAGGAATATTCACTATTGAATATATTTTGAGAATTATTTGTGTAAAAAATCCTAAAAAATATATTTTCAGTTTTTATGGAATGGTGGATTTGCTGGCAATTTTGCCCTCTTATATGGAATTTGTTTTCCCACAATCGCATATGCTGATGCTGATAAGATCTTTCCGCCTGTTAAGGATATTCAGAATCTTTAATATGGTAGATTTTCTGGATGAGAGCCGTTTACTGTTATTCTCTATTCTGCGCAGTTTCAGAAAGATATTGATATTCCTGTTTTTTGTAGTGTTGCTCACCATCTTCTTAGGGTCTGCCATGTATGTGTTTGAGTTCGAGAAAAATCCGTCTTTCAGCAGTATTCCTCAAAGTATTTACTGGGCAATTGTAACCATTACAACTGTGGGGTATGGCGATATATCGCCCATAACGCCTCTGGGTAAAGTATTTGCATCCTTTATCATGATACTGGGTTATGCTATCATTGCTGTGCCGACGGGTATTTTATCTTCGGATTTTGCACGAAGCTCCGCTCGGAAAAATAATCGAAAAAAATCGCATTACTACTGTGAGGAATGTTTGTATGAAGGTAATCCTGATACTGCTAAGTTCTGCATGAAATGCGGACATGAATTAACTCACGATGGTTACAAAAAGAAAGAGAAACCAGAGGAACCGTCGTCAGACAAAAAGTAGAGAAGCCTTCTCTATACTTTCAGGTTTTCCTACATCTATCAGTTTATTGCCTGTATGGTCAAAGCAGCCAATAGCTTCGGTTTTAGCCAGTTCAAGATATAAATCAATCATGGAAAACTTACCTCTATGATGCATATGATTAAAAATTTCTGAACTCAGCAAATGCATACCGCTGAATGCTTTGGCATATTGTTGCTGTGTAATGCGCGATATTTTTTCTTCTCCGGTTTTTACGTTTTTCCATCCGCAGAGTTTTTCTTCTTCGTCAAACAATAAATAGCGCGAACTCTCTCTTTCAGAAACAGCCAGTGTAGCCACATCTTCTGAACGGATATGTTTTTCAGTAAATGCATTTAGATTAATGTCTGTAAGAATATCCACATTCATCAAAAGAAAGTAGGGTACACCGTTAAGGAATGGGGCAGCTTTTTTTAAACCTCCTCCGGTTTCCAGCACTTCGTCAGTTTCATCTGATATGGTAATGTTTGCACCCCAGCCGTTATTTTTTTCTATGGCAGAAATAATCTGATCAGCAAAATGGTGTACATTTATAACAATTTCATCAAAGCCGTAAGAAAGCAGATATTCAATATTTCTTTGCAGCAAAGGTTTGTTGTTTACAACAGCCAATGCTTTAGGATGCTTGTCAGTCCACGGTTTCAGCCTTGTACCTAATCCAGCTGCCAGTAACATTGCTTTCATAATAATGGAAAATTGAAAATGGAAAATGGAAAGTTGAAAATTGAATAGCCTCTACCTATAACTTATAACCTACAACCTAAAACTTTCTACTTCACCCAGTTTTGTTCGTTTGTATGATTTAATATGGTTTTTACTTTGTATTTATTTCTCAGATGTCGGGCTGTTTGTTCCGAAGCATATACGCTTCTGTGTTGTCCGCCGGTACAGCCGAAATTAATTTGCAGATGCGTGAATCCTCTTTGCAGATAATTCTCTACATTGATATCAATCATATCATAAACACTGTTCAAAAATTCATTCATTTTTGTTTTTTGTTCAAGAAATGTTTGCACAGGTTTGTCTTTTCCGGATTGTTTTTTGTATTCATCAATTCTTCCGGGATTTAGTATGCCTCTGCAATCAAACACAAATCCTCCGCCATTGTCTGACGTATCTTTAGGGATACCGTTTTTGTAAGCAAAACTGTTAACTTCCACTACAAGAGCCGTTTTTTCATTGGCGGTAATAGGAGTGAATCTGCTGATGATTTCTTCGCTACAGATAATTTCCAGTATGCGTTCAAACTCCGGCAGTTCAAGCCCGATGCTTCTGTTGTCTACAAACCATTTAAGATTATTAAGCGCCAGCGGAATGCTTGTGAGGAAATGTGCTTTTCTTTCAAACAATCCTCTGAAACCATAAGCGCCCAGTACCTGCAGCAATCTTATCAACACATAGCCGCGATACTGATTCAGGAATAAATCTTTATAAATTTTTACGGATAGTAAATTGTTTATCTGGTCTAAATAATAGTCTACCAGTTCTACTTTCCACTCATCGCTTAAATTAGCTTTAGCCTGCCACAGCAAAGAAGCCACATCGTATTGTAGCGCGCCTTTCATGCCGCCCTGATAATCTATAAAATAAACTTCATCGTTGTTTACAATAATATTTCTGCTCTGGAAATCGCGGAACATGAAGTATTTAAAACGGGTCTGATTTAAAAACGAACTCAGTGCTTCAAACTCATCGAGTAATTGCTGTTTTTCGTAAGGCAAACTCAACGTATCGAGAAAATAATATTTAAAATAAAGCAGGTCGCTCATAATGGCATTTTTGCCAAATTCATGAGCCGTTATGCATTGAGTATAGTCAAAACCCTTATCG
>JAEWWO010000265.1 GCA_023396345.1 Bacteroidota bacterium | reverse complement strand
GATTTTTTCCCAACATATTTGCAGGTTTTTGTACCACAAAGTTACTAAAACCGGCAATCTTAAACAACTTTTTATAAACTCAATTTATTGACAATCAATTATTTAAATAGTATTTAAGGAGAGACTAATTACTGAAGTTGTTTAAAATTTTTTGCAGCTTGTTTACGAGCGTTATATTAATAGAGTTTAATAGTTTAAATAAAGTAAAAATTTCTTTGTAGCGAAAAATAAATAAATACTTGTTCTTACCTTAGAGAATAAAACGAAAGATTATGCAACATACAGTGGCTGTTTTTTGCGGTTCGCAGGCGGGAATTAAAGATGAATACACCAACGATGCTTACACTTTGGGCAAGCTGCTGGCAGAGAATAATATTCATCTTGTATATGGCGGAGGTCAGCATGGCATTATGGGTGCTGTAGCAAACGGAAGTCTTGATAACGGAGGAAAAGTTACAGGCATTATTCCTGATTTGTTTATCAAGAGCGAAAAGCAACATGGCTCTCTTTCTTCTCTGGAAGTGGTGCCGGATATGCATACCCGCAAAAAGAAAATATATGACAGCGTAACTACCGTAATTGTTTTGCCTGGAGGCACGGGCACTTTGGATGAAATGTTTGAAACTATTACCTGGAACACACTTACCCTGCACGATAAAAAAATTATTATTCTTAATACACTTGGATTTTACGATGCATTAATTGCTCATGTAAAGAAGATGGAAGATGACGGTTTTTTGTATGAAAAAGTGTATATGAAAATATGCAATAGGCCCGAAGACGTGCTGGCAGAAATAAACGCTTGATAAATTGATGCAGGTAATTTAATTATTTGTTTATTAAATAAAACTGTTGTCATGAAGAAAATAATCATTATCGCAACAATGCTGATTGTTGCACTCACCTCTTTTACCATCGTAAAAAAACAAAATCTGTCAGACGAGGAAAAGAAAGCCATTATTTATTTGCGTGAAGAAGAAAAACTTGCCAGAGATGTATATACTGTGTTATATGATAAATGGAATCTTCGCGTATTTGAAAATATAAAAGCAAGCGAACAAAGGCATATGGATGCGATGCTTATGCTGATAGAAACCTATGACTTGCAGGATCCTGTGAAAAATGATGAAACAGGTAAATTTACCAATCCTGAAATTACGGCTATTTACAAAGAATTAATTGACAAAGGTCTGTCTTCCGAAACAGATGCTTTATTAGTAGGCGCAACTATTGAAGACATAGATATTGCAGATTTGCAGAAAGCAATAGAGCGCACGGAAGATGATATGCAGAAAAACATTTATGGCAGATTGCTACAAGGCAGTGAAAATCATATGAGAGCTTTTACGCGAAATCTACAGTCACGCGGAGCAACCTATGAGCCTGTATATATTTCCACAGATGAATATAGCCGAATCATCAATGTTTCAGGAAACGGTAGAGGTATGAGAGGAATGGGTATGGATATGCAAAGAGGAAGATAAATGTAAAAAACAGGAGTGTATAAAATATGCAAACAGTATTGATTACAGGGGGCACAGGGTTGATAGGAAAAAGACTTACAGAGATGCTGTTACAGAAAAATTATACAGTCATCGTTCTTACGAGAGATCCGGCTAAGTATAAAAAATCCTGTCCAAATTTGAGTTATAGTGCCTGGGATGTAAAAGAGAAAAAGATTGATAAAGATGCAGTAAGCCGCAGTGATTACATTGTTCATCTTGCGGGTGCGGGTGTGGGCGACAAAAGATGGACATCTGCCAGAAAAAAAGAAATTCTGGAAAGCAGAACGCTGTCGTCTAAGTTAATTGCTGAAACATTGGATTCTGTAAATCATAAAGTAAAAGCTGTTATAAGCGCATCGGGCGTTGGTTATTACGGAGACGATACAACATTTAAAAAAGTTTTTTCTGAGAATGATAAAGCAGGCAATGATTTTCTTGCGGATGTATGTAAAGAATGGGAAGCAGCCATAGCTGCTGTTACCAATTCTGTAGAAAGGTTGGTGATATTACGCACAGGAATTGTTATCAGTAAAAAGGGCGGTATGCTGCAACCATACACACTGCCGTTGAAATTCAGAGTGGCTCCGGTGTTGGGAAGCGGTAAACAAAGATTAAGTCCTGTACATAATGATGATATGTGCAGAATGTATATCCACGCTATGGAAAACAATATTTCAGGCATTTTTAATGCAGCGTCTCCGGATGTGGTTACCAATAAAGAACTTGCGGTACAACTTGTAAAAATCCTGAAAGGAAATCCTGTATTCCCCATAAAAGTTCCTGCATTTTTATTAAGAATTTTTTTAGGAGAATTCAGTACCGAAGCACTGAAGAGTACGCCTGTTGATGTGCAGAAAATTTCGGACACAGGCTTTGAGTTTCTTTATCCTGATTTGGAAAAACAGTTAGAGGCTGAAAAATAAACGAAGCTTTTAAGGTGCTATAGTTTAAATATACTACTGTCTGTAAAAGCAAAATATTCTGTATCGGCAGTAGAATTAAAACTATGAATGTCCAGTCCCGTGAATTTGCTGAAAGCAGGCAGAATCAACTGTTGAGAAGTTTTTACAAAACAAGGCAATTTTATTGTCTGGTCTGCCTTACCTCTGATGAGTACACCCGGATGCAAATGTCCCGAAATGGTAAAGCCTGTATTTGTACAAAAGTCGTGCGTAAAAAATAAATTATTGAGCGTATAATTATTTTTAAAAACTTCAATGCCAAGCTGCGAATAATGTACATCGTCAAGTTTATCGTGATTGCCTTTTACAAGCAAAATTTTTATATGTTTAAATGCATCTTTCCACTCGGAAAATAGTTTAATATCTGCATTGTAATCTTTATGAAACATATCGCCCACAACCAGTAGCTTATCAGCGTTGTAAGTTGCAATGGCTGTACTCAGTCTTTGTAAATCGCTTTGCATTACACTGGAAGGAATCTGTATGCCGTGTTGTCTGAAATGGGCTGTTTTTCCCAGGTGCATATCAGACAGTATCAGCATTTTTTCTTCTTGCCAGCAGGCGCAGCGCAGATTGGAAAGCTGTAGCGTTGCCCCGTTACAATCAACATTAATATTTTCTATTTTTTCTTTTCTTTTTATTTGCATGTATTGTGTTGTTTGCATCGTTTTGCATACGTGTAATTCTGTCTTCGAGTGTTTCGCTGCTCATGCTTTGTCGCAGGCTGTCAACCTTAATAGGAAAGCTGAGTGGCGTAAAAGAAACCGGTCTTGTGATAATGATTTTGCCTTTACTAATTCTGTTGAATGCATCTCTTAAACGAGGTTCTTCCAGTTGATGAATGAATGCTTCGTTGTATGCCTGACGCAAAAGTAAGTTTTGATTGTCGTATTCTTCAAAAACATTAAAAATGATTCCTGAAGAAGCCTGTAGACTTTTATTTGTTTTGAAGGTGTTATGATATTTCTGCAAGACCAATCCGGATATTACCGCAATGTCTCTGAACTTTCGTCTTGCCATTTCTGTAGCATTAATGCTGCGTGTGATATCGTCCATTAAATTATCAGGAGAAAAAAGCCGGTAAATATTTTCTTCATTCACAGGAATAGGCTGGTCGCTCAATAATTCAAATCCATAATCATTCATTGCAATAGAAAAACTGATAGGCTGAATTTTTGAAATTCTGTAAGCGATAAGTGCCGAGATTATTTCATGTACATTTCTTCCTTCAAAAGGATAAATAAAAAGATGATGCCCGTCTTTTGTGCTTATTAATTCTGCCAGTAATTCATTTTCCTTTGGTATAACGGATTGCTCTGTTTGCCTGATGAATAAAGGTTTCAGTATTTTTAAATCTTCCTGTTTTACTACAGAAGCAGCGGCTTCCGTATATTTTTTTCTTAATAATTTGCTCAGGTTAGAAGACTGTGGTAATCTGCCTCCCAGCCAGGACGGCGTAATGGCTTTTTCACTTTTGGATGCACGCACAAGCACAATCATATCTTTCAGCATTACAAATTCAAGTGTGCGTCCGGCAAGTACAAAATGATCACCGGGATTTAATCTCGAAATAAAATATTCTTCAATCATTCCAACATATCCGCCGGAGAGAAATTTTACTTTAAGCATAGCATCGCTTACAATCACACCGATATTCATTCTGTGCAACATGGCTATCTTCCTGCTTTTCACCTTGTATATGCCATCTTCAATTATCACTTTATGAAACTCTTCATAGGCATCCAAAGAACTTCCTCCGTGCGTGATAAAGTTCAGACACCACTTCCATTCTTCTTCATTTATCAGATAGAAAGCATGTGTTTGTTTTATTTCATTAAAAAGTTTTTCTTCGTTAAAACCCTCGCCAACAGCCAGCGTAACCATATATTGAACAAGTACATCCATGCTCATTTCAAAAGGCATACGTTCTTCAATAATATTTTTTTTAGCAGCTTCTTTTAAAGCAGCAGCTTCTATTAATTCGAGCGAGTGTGTAGGTAAAAAATAAATGTACGATGTTTCAAAAGGTGAGTGTCCGCTTCTGCCGGCGCGTTGCATAAACCTTGCGACACCTTTGGGAGAGCCAATCTGAATAACAGTATCAACGGGTTTAAAGTCTACGCCAAGATCAAGAGAAGATGTAGCTATTACTGCTTTTAATTGTCCGGATTGCAACATTTCTTCAATCCAGATACGCAATTCCATTTCGATAGAACCATGGTGTATAGCAAGCTGACCTGCCAGCTCAGGATAAACGTCAAGCAATCGTTGATACCAAATTTCAGCCTGCCCGCGTGTGTTGGTAAATATAAGCGTAGTCTTGCTTTGGTCAATTACAGGAATTAATTTAGTTGCAAGATGTGTACCCAGATGTCCTGCCCAGGGCAAGTCGTCTATCTCATCAGGTGTGATGGAAATAATTTCCGTTTTCTTTTTTTCTTTAGAAAAGATAATGCTCTTTTTCTTATTGGTATAGGGAATAAGGTAATCCATTGCTTCTTTGATGTTGCCAATGGTTGCAGACAATCCCCATACAGATAATTCAGGATGCATTCCAATCAGTCTTGATAAGGCAAGCTCTGTCATAACACCTCTTTTAGAGCCAAGCAACTCGTGCCATTCGTCTACTGCCACACACTTTAAAGATTTGAAAAAAGAACTGTTATTTTTTTGTGCAAACAGCAGATGCAAAGTTTCGGGCGTTACTATCAGAATGTCAGGCATGTTGCGTGTCTGCCTTTGTCTTTCTGCAACAGGTGTGTCACCATTTCGCACAGCCACTTCCCAGTCAAGACCAATATCGTTTATGGCTTCCTGCATGGCACGTGCCAGGTCTTTTGCCAGTGAGCGCAGGGGCGTAATCCATAACAGTTTCAAACCGTTTTTATAGTGTTCGGGATGGTTCAAAAAATCTATAATAATTCCCAGAAATACAGAAAACGTTTTGCCGAAACCTGTAGGAGCAACTATCAAACCTGAATAATTGTTACTGTGTTTTTGCCAGCATTCTTTTTGAAAATCAAAAGGAGCATTGCCGGCTTTTATAAGCCAGTCGTTGATTATTTCATAGCCTTTTGTATTTTCAATTTTATTCAATTGCTTT
>JAEWWO010000239.1 GCA_023396345.1 Bacteroidota bacterium | reverse complement strand
GTGTAGAAGTAACCACAACCAAAGCAAATTCACGCAAAATCGCTCCGATAATACCTCCGGACAATGCCAAAGGTAAGAACACAACCACGTCAACCATAGTAATAGCTACTGCCGTAAAACCGATTTCAGATCGACCCTCCAACGTGGCAAACCATTTGTTTTTGCCCATCTCCATATGTCGCATAATATTTTCCAGAATTACGATGGAGTCATCCACAAGAATACCAACTACCAGCGAAAGTCCCATGAGCGTCATAAGATTCAAAGACATTCCAAAAACATACATAGCAATAAATGTAGGAATGATAGATGCCGGAAGTGCAACGAGTACAAAAGTGGAACTTCTGAAACTATGCAGGAAGAAAAGCATTACAAGAGATACAATTACAATTGCCAGAAACAAATCGAACATCACCGCATTGGCTGACTCAAGTGTATAAATAGACAGGTCATCAGCAATGGTGAATTTTAAGTTATTGGCCTTGTATAATTCTTCCATTGACGTCAATCTTTCTTTCACATCCTGACTTACAGCTACAGAGTTGGCATCACTTTGCTTCATTACCATTACACCAATAGAAGGAACGCCGTTTGTATGGTTGATGGCAGTTTGCTTTTCTGAACCTTCCTGCACATCTGCCACATCACGCAAATATATTTTACCTCCTGTAGGAGTAGTAGCAATTACGGTATTCTGCAAATCATCAACATTGTCGTATTTTACATTATAGGTGATTGCATAGTTATTGGTTTCTGTTTCCAGACTTCCCGCAGGTGTAGAAATACTTGCTGCATTTACAGCCTGAGATAGCTGTCCTATGGTAAGTCCGTATGCTTTTAGTTTATCTCTGTCGGCATTTACAGTTATCTGTCTTTCTACTCCTCCGATTACCAACACCTGTCCCACTCCTTCTACGTTGGATATCTGCGGTTTCAATTGTTTATCAATCAAATCATATAATGCTACATTATCCAGATCAGAAGAAACACCCATCTGCAAAATAGGAAAATCTGCTGTACTGAATTTCATCAACGTAGGACTTTCACTGTCTTCCGGCAGCAATGTAGCAATCTGGTCAAGTTTGCGCTGTGCATCGGCTAATGCTTTTTCTACATCCACTCCGTTTTTAAGTTCAAGTAATACGCTGGAAACATTTTGCTGACTCGAAGATGTTATCTTATCTACTCCTTCAACTGTAGAAAGTACTTCTTCAATATTTTTTGTAATGGTATTTTCTACCTCTTCTGCCGAAGCACCAATATACATGGTTTGTGCCGTAACAATATTTGCATCAAATTTTGGCAACAGCTCATAATTCAAACGTGTATAAGATAATGCCCCGAACAAAATAAGAACGGTAAATATTACAATAATCAGTAACGGTCGTTTTAACGATATCTCGGTTACAGTTGCCATTTATTTAATAAATTATGTGTTTATATTAATTAGTTTTCGCAGGCTGAGCATTTACTTTAGTGCTGTCGCTCAGATTTATTTGTCCGTTCACTATTACTTTATCCCCTTCATTCAAACCGCTTACAACTTCTACTTGCTGTCCTAAATCCTGTCCGATAGTTACTTGTTGAAGAATAGCTAAACTATCTCTTACAATATAAATTTTTGGTTGCTTCAATCCATCGATGAATGCGCTTCTGGGGACCAATAACAATGCTCTTTCCAATGGTCTAGTAAAGTTTACGCTTACAAATGTTCCGGCTTTTAATGGATTTGCGCCGCTGTTGCTGATGGTAACTTCTACCTGATAATTGTGTGCAGCATCTCCGCTTTTACTGATATAAGTAATTACACCATCGTATTCCACGCCCGGATAAACATCGGTAGTAACTTTTACTCTTGTGCCTTCTCTTAGTGAATATACTTCTGATTCATTCACCATTACGGACGCTTTTAATCTTGATACATCTACTACATGACCCAACACGGAGCCCGGTCCTACAAACTCACCCTGCTCACTGTTTTTTAAGGTAACTTCTCCGCTGATAGGTGCTTTAATTGCGTTATCTGTAGATTGTCTTCTTAAAATATTCAGTTGCGCATTCGCATTATCCAGTCTTAATTTAGCATCATCCAGATTCATTTGTGTAGCAGCATTACCTTCTACCAAAACTGTAAAACGCTGTACATCTTTGGCAGCACGGTCGCGCTCCAGTTGTGCCTGACGCATATTCAGATTCATACTTTCATTGTCAATTCTGGCAAGTGTTTGTCCCTGACGCACATAGGAACCCAGTTGAAAGTTTACACCTACAAGTTTCCCTCCTGAAATAGCATTGATGTCTGCTTCGCGATAAGGAATCAGCGTTCCTGTTTTTATCAACTCATCATCAATATTCTGAAAGCCTGCAACTATAAAGTTTACAGGAACCTGCACTTCTTTTACATTCATCGTTTTTGCTTTCTCTGCATCAAGATGTTTTTTGTTATCCATTAATCTCCACACAATCAGAGCCAGTAAGACAAAGCTTATGATTGCAAAAATGAATATCTTTCTGTTTCTCGAAGTCATATAAATTATAATTTAGATGTTTTTATAAATTTTGATAATACTGATATAAGGTGCCGTTGGCTTTATTTAATTCAAGCTCTGCTATATAAAAATCAAGCAAAGACTGCATATAGTTATTTTGTGCCGTCCACATAGACATTTCTACATTCAGCAGGTCTGAAAGCTGCGCCACGCCTTGTTTGTACTGCAAATTAGTATTGTTATAAACCTCGCGTGCCAGTGTAAGGTTTTGCCTGTTTACGCTTATGGTATTATAAGCCGATACTAACTGTGTTTTTGAATTCTGAAACTGAAGATTTTGCAATTGCTCGTTCAGCTTCAATGTTTCTTCGGCATTCTGCTTTTCATAAATAGCCTGCTTTATTTTGGCATCTCTGCTAAAACCCGTGAAAGGATTCCATGCAAGACGCAAACCTATAGAAGAGAAATCCATCAAAGGATCAAATGCCTGACCTAACTTATCGCCAAATCCGTTTAACCCGTAACGCGCATAAAAAGAAAGGGAAGGATAAGCAGTAGCTTTTATATTTTCAATATTCAAACC
>JAEWWO010000068.1 GCA_023396345.1 Bacteroidota bacterium | reverse complement strand
GTTTGCAAGGTCCTTAGACAGGCTGGAACCATTGCTGCAAAACACTTCCAACAACGGCGGCACATGGGCAGAGTTTGACGTGAAATATCCAGCAGTTTACGAAAAGAAAAAAGTTATTAAAAACGGCTCTGAAACATTGTGGAACTATGCGGAAGAATTAATTGAAAACAGTGTAACAAAAGGAATTTTAAAGAAATAAATATATTGTATAAGTTTGCACAGTGAAAAACAAAGAGGAAGATAAAAATGCTGTGCGTAATCTGCTGATAGAATACATCAGCTTTGGCACACAGTTAGGCTTAATGCTCTTCCTTGCCGTTTGGGGCGGCAAAAAACTGGACGAAAAAATGAACCTTTCCACACATTTATTTGTATGGATATTTCCCTTGCTGATACTGGCAGCTACTTTTGTAAAACTGTTCAGAGATACAGCTGTAAAAAAGAAAAATAAAAAATGAGCAAACTCAATTTAAAGAAAGACACTATTATTCTGGTAATTATTTTTATAGTAATTAATCTTGCGGTGCTGGCACTGAATCATTTTAAAATGTGGGTTCCGGTAATAGATTATACTGTTGTTTTAGTTGCCAACTTATTGTTGTTTATCATTACGTTTATTTCGTACATGGTACATATGAAAGCCGTAAACAGCAACAACCCTTATGCTTTTGTACGTGGTGTAATGATGATGATGGTTGTAAAACTAATTGTGCTGGGAGCCGCAGTGGTTATTTATTTATACGCCTTTAAAGAAACTAAAAATATACCTGCCATATTAGTCGGATTGCTTTTGTATATAATTTACAGCGTTGTTGATGTAAGAGCAGCTACCAAGCTGAGTAAGCAAACAAAAAAGAATGGCTAAAACAGAACATCCCATGCAGGCACTGGCTGCTTATCTGCCTGAAAATTGTTTTGATGAAGTAGTACATTTTCTGGTGAAATATAAAGTTCACCTGACAATTTCACGTTCCCGAAAATCTGTTTTAGGCAATTACAGAAGTGCGTACAAAGGAGATAATCACAAAATATCTGTAAACGGGAATTTAAATAAATTTTCTTTTTTAATCACGCTGCTTCACGAGCTGGCACACTTACTTACTTTTGAAGAATATGGAGCCCGCGTACAATCGCACGGAAAGGAATGGAAACGTATTTATTCTTTCCTGCTGAAAGATTTTATTGAGAGAAATATTTTTCCTGCGGATATTGTTGCGGCTATAAAAAAATCGTTACACAATCCCGGAGCAAGTGCCTGCGCAGAAGAAGATGTGATGCGGGTTTTACGTAAATACGATGAACACGCTACCGATAAAGTTCTGCTGGAAACACTACCCCACGGACAGGTTTTTTTATACAGTAAACATTATTACAAAAAAGGTAAAAAGCGCACCAAACGCTACGAATGCATTGATGTAAAAACAGGCAGAATGTATTTGTTCAGCCCGATTTGTGAAGTGGAGGTAGTTTGAAAGTAGAAAGTACTGTGTACTTAGTATTTATATTGATTCTTTGATTCGTTACTTTCTTGTCATGTCGATTCCGAGAATCGGAACGAAACATCTGTTTTAGATTCTTCACCTCGTTCAGGATGAAACTACGTGAAACTTGTCGCTCCCAACTTCCAACTTCCTACTCCCAATTCCTCATTTTCAACTTTCAATTTTCCGTTTTCCATTAAAACCTTTTCTTTTTCATTAAATAAAAAACTTAAAAAAACTTACTGTAGTTTTTTCTCATTACCAATAAATATTCCTAATTTTGCGCCCGAATAGGCTAAAAGCCCTCTAATTTCTAAAATTAATCATTTATATGTCCGATTTAAAATTAAGACGCAATTTCGGTATCGCTGCACACATTGAGGCAGGTAAAACCACAACTACCGAACGTATACTTCGTTACACAGGTATGATTCACCGTACAGGTGAAGTACACGACGGCGGTGCAACAACTGACTGGATGGAGCAGGAAAAAGAAAGAGGTATCACCATTACTTCTGCTGCCGTTAGCTGCCAGTGGCCCTTCCCTACTGTTCAGGGAAAACCATTACCGGAAACTAAAAAATATTCATTCAACATTATTGATACTCCGGGACACGTTGACTTTACCGTTGAGGTAGAGCGTTCTATGCGTGTACTGGATGGTTTGATTGCCTTATTCTCTGCTGTTGACGGTGTTGAGCCTCAGTCAGAAACTGTATGGCGTCAGGCTAACCGTTACAAAGTACCAAGAATCGGATTTGTAAATAAAATGGACCGTCAGGGTGCTGATTTCTTAAACGTAGTTGCTCAGATTAAAGAAATGCTGGGAGCTAAGGCTGTTCCGCTACAGTTACCAATTGGTGCTGAAGACAGCTTTAAAGGTGTGGTAGACCTTATTCAAAATAAAGGTATTGTATGGGACGATGCTACAGAAGGTATGACGTATACTGAAGTGCCTATTCCTGATGATATGAAAGAAGATGTAGAATACTGGAGAGGTCAGTTGATTGAAGCCGTGGCTGAATACGATGATACTTTGATGGAAAAATTCTTTGATGATCCTAACAGTATTTCTGAAGAAGAAGTACACGAAGCTATCCGCAAAGCATGTATAGACCTTAGCATTATTCCAATGATGTGTGGTTCATCTTTCAAAAACAAAGGTGTACAGACTGCACTGGATGCGGTTTGCCGTTACCTGCCTTCACCGGTAGATATTGAAGCTATCGAAGGTTCAGATCCTAATGATCCTGAAAAGAAATTATACCGCAAGCCCGATGCTAAAGAACCATTTTCTTCTCTTGCATTTAAAATCATGACAGACCCGTTTGTAGGTCGTCTGGCTTTCTTCCGTTGCTATAGCGGACATTTAGATGCCGGTTCTTATGTATTGAACGTACGTTCAGGTAAAAACGAGCGTATCTCCCGTATCATGAAAATGTTTGCCAACAAACAAAACCCTGTAGAATTTATTGAAGCTGGTGATATTGGTGCGGCTGTTGGTTTTAAAGATATTAAAACTGGTGATACACTTTGCGATGAAAAACATCCGATTGTATTGGAAAACATGTTTATTCCTGAGCCGGTAATCGCTATTGCTATTGAGCCTAAAACACAGGGCGACGTAGATAAAATGGGTATGGCTATTGCAAAACTGGTTGAAGAAGATCCTACATTGCGTGTAAATACGGATGAAGAAACAGGACAAACCATTCTGCAAGGTATGGGCGAATTGCACTTGGAAATCATTATCGATCGTTTAAAACGTGAATTTAAAGTAGAAATCAATCAGGGTAATCCTCAGGTTGCTTATAAAGAAACATTCCAGTCAACTATATCTCACAGAGAAATCCTTAAAAAACAAACCGGTGGTCGTGGTAAATTTGCCGACATCGAATTTGAAATGGGACCTGCTGATGAAGAGTGGTTGAAAGAAAACGAAGGAAAAGCATTCCAGTTTGTAAACAACGTAGTAGGTGGATCTATTCCGCGCGAATTTTTCCCTGCTATTCAAAAAGGATTTGAAACAGCTATGTCTACAGGCGTGTTAGCAGGTTATCCTGTTCAGAACATGAAAATACGCGTGTATGACGGTTCTTTCCACAACGTTGACTCTGATGCCATGTCTTTTGAGCTTTGTGCAAAAGCAGGTTTCCGTACAGCGGGCAGAAAAGCTAAACCTGTATTGTTAGAGCCCATTATGAAAGTAGAAGTGACTACTCCGGACCAATACATGGGTGATGTAAGTGGTGACCTTAACCGTCGTCGTGGCATGATGGAAGGTATGGACAGCAGAGGAAATGCACAGGTAATTAAAGCTAAAGTACCATTGAGCGAAATGTTTGGATATGTAACACAGTTACGTTCTATCTCTTCCGGACGTGCTGCATCAACTATGGAATTTTCGCACTACTCTCCTGCTCCAACCAATATTGCAGAAGAAGTAATTGCTAAAAACCAGGGAAGAATAAAAGTAGAAGAAGAATAATTTTTCTATTACAAAATATAAAAGCCGCTTTCAAATTGAGAGCGGTTTTTTTGTGTAGATAATTACAGATTATCTAATGGACTTTTAACAGTGGATTTAGACACATCTGTAACATGGGGGTAAATCTGAGTGGTTTTTATTGAATTATGCCCCAGCAGTTCCTGTATAAAACGAATATCTGTGCCGGTTTCCAACAGGTGTGTAGCATAACTGTGCCTTAGACCATGTATACCGATTTTCTTTTTAATTCCCGCTTTATCCATTGCTTTTCTGAAAACCGACTGTGCTGATCTGGCAGAATAAGCACCACCAAATTGCCCTTCAAAAAGATATATTTTGGGACGGTTTTGCAGATAATATTGCTGCAAATCGTGCAGAACACTTTCCGGCAAAACCACCATACGATCTTTCTTGCCTTTCCCCTGCTCCACTCGTACGGTTTTTGTATAACTATCAATATCAGATATTTTAAGGCTCACGAGTTCACTTACGCGCAACCCCATTCCGTAGCACATCTTCAGCATCAGTTGATGTTTAGGATTTTCTATAGCGTCAAACAGTTTTTTTACTTCTGCTTTAGAAAGCATTTTGGGAAGCATCTGTCGCTTTTTGGGGCGGGGAATATCAATAAACATTTTAGTGTGGTGCAATACCTGCTCGAAATAAAATTTTATAGCATTGATGCGGCTATGGATTTCGCTTTCAGAAAGTCGAAGCTTTTCATTGCAGTAGAGAAAATAAGAACGCAGGCGTTCCGGAGAGAGCTCCTGCACCGGAAAACTCTTGAGTACATACAAAAGTTGAGCAAATTCTAAGGAATAAGTACGCAATGTGTTGGGGCTATAACCTTTCAGTTTCAGATGTTCTTGAAAACGTTGAAATTCAGGCAAATTTACTAAATGGATTTTGGAAATTACCGTTTTCCCCGTAATAGCTTGCACCAAGCCAAACAGCTCGCGATAATGTCGGCAATCTGCCACATACCATTTTTTATGGGTCGCCGACCATTTTGCATTGGTTTGGCTTTTAAGATAAGCTATCAACTCGCTGTTTTTTTCAAAACTGACCCAAATAACATTCTTATCACGATGTTCGCCTATAGAAAACTGGAAACGATTATCTGAAAAATCCATATAAAAAGTGCGTTTTTTTAATATGTTAAAAATTACTAAAATATGTAAAATAAAACTACGAAACTATAAAATAATACAGTTTGCGCATACCAAATATAGGTTTAAAACCTTAATAACTAATATATCGTATCAATTTAATAAAATTTTAGCAAATATTTTGTTGTATTCTGATAATATACGTATATTTGGGAGTTAGCTGTAATTTTACAGAACCGAATGTAACAAATAGACGAGTAATCGTCTTTACTTAAAAAAACTTATGAAGAAAAATCTGATAATTATTTTCTCTATTTTATACACGAGTATTTTTGCTCAAAACTCAAATAAAATTTTCACGTCTGATATTGACAACTTTTGGATTGCTTATGAC
>JAEWWO010000059.1 GCA_023396345.1 Bacteroidota bacterium | reverse complement strand
GTATATATGCTGCGAGAAGAGTAACATACAATATTTTCCAGAGAGCTTTCATTTGTTATTTTGCTTTTGGTAGAGTAAAAGTATAAAAAGAAACTGCTTTCGCTACAGCGAAAGCAGAATATTAAGGTATATTTTTTATATTAAGTTTAATGAGAATGCCAAATGTCAACAGTTTAGTTCTGTTGCTTAGCATTTTTAAGAATATCTATCGTCTGGCTGATGGCAGCAAAAATATCATCAATGCTTCCTACACCTTTTATAGTTTTTATTTTATTTTGCGAGCGGTAATAGTCAGCAACCGGAGCAGTTTTATTTCTGTATTCTACAATTCTTTCTCTGATAATTTCTTCGCTGCTGTCGTCACTTCTGCCGGATGTTTCCCCTCTTTTCAACACTCTTTTTACAAGTTCTTCTTCATCCACTTCCAGCAATATAGACACATCAATATCAGTATTATAAAGTTTCAGTAATTTGTCTAATGCTTCAGCCTGCCTCGTTGTTCTGGGAAAACCGTCAAACAAATATCCCTTGGCTGCTGTATTTTCTTCCAGTGCGGTGCTGATCATTCCGATTACTATTTCATCAGGAACCAAATGACCTTTGTCAATGAAAGTTTTAGCTTCTTTTCCAAGAGGTGTTTTTGCAGCAATTTCTGCACGGATATAATCACCTGTGTTCAGGTGCGTTAATTCGTATTTGTCGATAATGTTTTTGCTTTGCGTGCCTTTGCCGCTGCCCGGAGGTCCGAAGATAATAACGTTTAACATGCTCAAAATTTCAAATGCAAATATACTTGATTTGCGTTATAATTTTATTAACTTTTTAATTTTTGTTCAATTAATTCTGTCACTTTTTTAGGGTCTGCTTTGCCTTTGCTTAATTTTTTCACTTCTCCTATAAATAATCCTATCAAACCTTTTTTGCCATTTTTGTACTCTTTTACCTTATCGGGCATCTTGGCAATTACATCATCAATCCATTTTTCAAGTTCACTGCTGTCGCTGGTTTGAATTAAATTATTTTTTTCAGCAACTTCCATCGCTGTCAATTCCGGATTGCCTGTAAGAGCAGGGAAAATTTTTGCAGAAGCAACAGAGAAATTTACTTTTCCTTCATCAATTATCTGTATCATTTCTGCAAGCTGTTGCGCCGTCAATTCTAATCGATGAAGATGTATTTTATGCTCGTTGCAATAGTGCTTCAGCGGTCCGTTTACCCAATTGGCAATTGCTTTGTAATTTTTTGAATAGGATAATACACTTTCAAAAAAATCTGCGGTTTCTTTATCGCTGCACAATTGTTCTGCATCATATTCTGATAAACCAAATTCTGTTATAAATTTTTCTATCAGTTCATTGGGCAATGCCGGAAGAGTAGCTTTTACCTTAGCAATATATTCTTCTGATAAGTGTAAAGGCGGTAAATCAGGCTCAGGAAAATAACGATAATCATTGGCATCTTCTTTATCCCTTATGGCAAAAGTAGTATCTGTTGCTGCATCAAAACTAAGTGTTTGCTGGGTTACAGTACCTCCGTTTTCCACGAGTTTTATCATTCTTTCAATCTCATGCTCAATGGCTTTTTTTATATTTCTGGTAGAGTTAAGATTTTTAATTTCAACTCTCGTTCCCAGTTTGGTATCTCCTTTCAGACGAATGGAAACATTGGCATCGCAGCGCAGGCTTCCTTCTTCCATATTTCCGTCACAAACACCAATCCATCTTACCAGTTTTCGCAGTTCGGTTACGTAATGCCAGGCTTCGTCAGCCGTATGCATATCAGGCTCTGAAACTATTTCTATCAGCGGAGTTCCGGCTCTGTTTAAATCAACGCAGGTCTCGTTTTCATAAATATCGTGAATACTTTTTCCTGCATCTTCTTCCATGTGAATATGGTGCATTTGTATATCACGTGTTCCCTGCTCTGTTTTAATGGTTACTTTTCCTCCAATACAAATAGGCGTTGTATGTTGGGTGGTTTGAAAACCTTTGGGCAAATCGGGATACAAATAATTTTTTCGGGCAAAATAGTTATAAGGTGCTATTTCGCAGCCGCAGACCAGTCCCATTTTTACAGCATATTCAACGGCTTTTTTATTGATTTTGGGTAATATACCCGGATGAGCCATTGTGATAGCACTGATGTGTGTGTTAGGTTCTGCGCCGAAAGCAGCGCTGTCTCCGCAAAATAATTTTGATTGTGTAGCAAGTTGAGCATGTACTTCAATCCCAATTACTGCCTCATATTTTTCTGAAATTTCTTTTTGCATCAATAAATAATAATACTGATATTTTACTTCAATTAGTTGTAATCCGTGTTGTGAAACTGCTCAAAAGTAAGTAAGTATGAGGAAAGCAAAAAATTAATGTATGTCGTTTAATATAATGGTATCAACGTAAGGAACATTTGTAAGTTTCAGGTCGATGTGTTTATGATGTGCTTTTAATTTATAATCATGAATAATTTCCAGAATATCATGGTCAATATACACGATTCCGGTGCCGTCAATTTCAACCATAGAATAGGCGGGAATATTATCCAGCTCGTCGGATAATTTTTTCTTGTTCAGAAAACTTACATTCAGTGCTAAATCAATTTTGTAGGTGAGGATGCCGTTTACTTTTTTCTTTTCTGTTATGAAACCCGCACGGTACGTGTGTTTTACAATGAAATATATTGAATACAAAATACCGATTAATACACCTATAAGAATATCTGTAAACAAAATAGCAATAATAGTAAAAAGGAAAGGGTAAAACTGTTCTCTTCCGTTTTTGAAGGTGTTTACAAATAATTTTGGCTTAGCCAGATTGTATCCGGTTCTTATTAAAATTACAGCTAGTACGCAATAGGGTATTTTGTTCACAAGTGGCACGGCTACTAATATCACCAACAACAGCCAGAAGCCATGTGCAATTGTAGAAAATTTTGTTTTTGCTCCTGCTTCCGCATTGGCTGAACTTCTTACTATGACTGCTGTAATAGGGATGCCGCCTAACAGACCGCTAAGAATGTTGCCTGTGCCCTGCGCTACCAGTTCTCTGTTTTTGGGCGATATACGATTGTACGGGTCAAGCTTGTCAATGGCTTCCATGCTAAGCAAGGTTTCCAATGTCGCCACAAAGCAAATGATAACTGCATTTTTCCATATAGCAATGTTGGAAAATAAGGCATCTATTCGGGGCATTTTTATTTCAGAAAAAACATTTTCGGGAATAGAAACATACTGTGATGGCTTTAGCTATTGAGGAAATAATAGTTCCAATACATAAGCAAGCAACACTCCAAACAATACAGTAACAAAGGACGTAGGAATAAAAGCTATTTTTTTTGAGAAAAATTTTCTCCAGAAAATGAGTAAGATAATGGAGCAAACTGCAATAATAAACGGTCCGAGTGAAATACTGTTGGCAAAATCTGCCACGCCATTAAATCCTGTTTTAAAAGTGAAAATATTAAAGAGTTGCTTGGTCCAGAAATCAGGCTTGTCGTAACCAATAAGTAGCGGTATTTGCTTGGAAACAAGTATGATTCCGATGGCTGCCAGCATACCTTTAATTACCGCAGAAGGAATAAATTGTGTAAACCCACCCAGCTTAAAAACTCCAAATAATATTTGCAGCAAACCGGCAACGGAAACACTCAGGAAAAATATTTCAATAGCTCCGAGCTCTGTTATAGCACTGGCGCATATAGCAGTTAAGCCTGCGGCAGGTCCGCTCACACTAAGCTGAGAGCCACTGAATATGCCGATAACAATACCTCCTATAATTCCTGCAATGATGCCTGAATAAACAGGCGTATTGGATGCAAGCGATACGCCCAAACACAAGGGTAGTGCTACAAAAAAAACCGTAATGCTTGCTCTGAAATCATTTTTTACAAATGTTTTCAGGTAAAATTTTGTCCTTCGGTTAAAGATATCCATGGCAGTGCAAATTTCTAAATATTTTAGAAATGAATTTTACGTTTTTTCTCATAAAAAAATTAATGCGAAGATTCCGCCTGCAATTCTTGTGTCAGTTTTATACACTCCACCGCTTCTTTTACATCGTGCACACGCAATATTTTAGAACCTTTCATCAATGCAATTGTGTTCAGGACAGTGGTGCCGTTTAAAGCTTCCTGAGCTGTATTTTCAAGTGTTTTATAAATCATTGATTTTCTTGAAATGCCTGTGAGTACAGGCTTTTCGAGCATGCTGAAAATCTGAGACTGATTGAGCAACTCAAAGTTTTGCTCTCTGGTTTTGGCAAAGCCGTATCCCGGATCAAGAATGATATCATGTATACCTGCTTTTTTGCAGAGGTCAATTCTTTCTATAAAATATTCCAGTACTTCTTTGGTGATATCTTCGTATTGCGCCAGAGATTGCATCGTTTGCGGTGTGCCTTTCATATGCATCAAAATGTAAGGTGCTTTATATTCGGCTACTGTTGCGCACATTTTATCATCCATCATTCCTCCTGAAATATCATTAATGATGGCTGCACCGCTGTCAAGCGCTTTTGCGGCTACTGCCGCATAAAATGTATCAACAGAAATAATGGTTTGCGGGAATTTTTTCAAAATAGCTTCAATCGCCGGAATCACACGTCTAATCTCTTCTTCAGGAGATTGTAGGGTGCTGCTTGGCGTGGTACTTTGTCCGCCAATATCAATAATAGCCGCGCCTTCCTGTAACATTTTTTCAGCCATTGCTACAGCACTCTCTGCATCAGGTTTGCGGTTGTTTTTGTGAAATGAATCGTTGTTTATATTTATGATGCCCATTACGAGCGGTTGCTCTAAGGAGAGTAATCGTCCTCTGCAATTGATACTAAGCATTTATTTGTTATTTTTGCAAAAATAAATTTTATTTCATTTATGTCTGATACATCGCAGCAGTACGATAAAGTTGTAGAATCCTGCAAGGATATTTTTTTAAAGAAAACTAAGGATTATGGTACATCCTGGCGTGTATTAAGAACCATATCTGTGGTAGACCAGATATTTATTAAAGCCTTGCGCATCAGAAATATTCAGGATGTAAAACAGCAAAAAGTAGAAGACGATATTTTTTCTGAGTTTAAAGGTATTTTAAATTATTGCGTAATAGGATTGATTCAACTAAAGTTTGATAATCCTGTTGTGCAGGATTTATCAGTAGAGGAAGCTGACACTTTGTATTCAGAACAGATACAATTTGCCAAAGATTTAATGATGTCTAAAAATCATGATTATGGTGAGGCGTGGAGAGAAATGTCAATGGAAAGCTTTGTAGATTTAATAATTGTGAAACTCTTGCGCATTAAACAAATTCTCAGCAACGACGGTAAAACCCTGATCAGCGAAGGTATTGATGCGAACTATGTAGACATTATTAATTACGCTGTATTTTCACTGATTACAGAAGAAGAAAATAAACTTTTATCTAAACAATAAAAATGGTAAGCCATGCGAAAAAGCAACACAACGGTTACTGTACTAAGATGGTTTGTAGGATTGTTTTTTATCTTTTCCGGATTGATGAAAACCAATGACCCACACGGTTTGAGCTATAAAATGCAGGAGTATTTTGATATCTGGGGTATGAGCGGACTCAACAGTATTTCTTTATCATTGGCTATTGTGATGAACATACTCGAAATACTGGCAGGTGTAGCAATCATCTTAGGTTTTGCAATGAATTTTTTCAGCTGGTTGTTGCTGTTACTTATTATTGGCTTTACTTTTCTTACCGGCTATTCTGCTTTAAGCGGCAAGTTTAAAACATGCGGTTGTATGGGCGATTGTCTGCCTATTTCTCCGCTTGCATCTTTTTTGAAAGATGTAGTTTTACTGGTGTTGATATTGATTATTTTTAAATACAGAAAACATGTAAAACCGTTGGTGAACAATCCTGTTTTAAACATCACTTTACTTACGGCTACAGGCGTGTTTGTGCTGATTATGCAATTGTATGTTTTAAAGAATTTACCTTTTGTAGATTGTCTGCCTTACAGAGAAGGAAATCATTTATTGAAAGATATGCAGGCTCCTCCGGG
>JAEWWO010000249.1 GCA_023396345.1 Bacteroidota bacterium | reverse complement strand
CTCTGTGCAATGGTCTTGCGCCAAACTGCACATCGTATCCTTTATCTGCAATATAATCTTTTGCCTCGTCGGATATTTCCAGTTTATAGCCCAATCCTTCCATGCGTTTATATACACCTTTCATAATAATATCTATTATACGGAAGATATTTTCTTTGGTAAGAGAATTAAAAATAATTACATCGTCAATACGGTTTAAAAACTCCGGAGAAAAAGTACGTTTCAAAGCTTTCTCAATTACGGCTTTATTATTCTCTTCCTGACTTTGCACTTTGGCTTGTGTGGCAAAACCTACTCCGTCGCCAAATTCTTTTAACTGACGAACACCAATGTTTGAGGTCATGATGATAAGTGTATTTTTAAAATCTACTTTTCTTCCGATTCCGTCAGTCAGTTGCCCATCGTCAAGCACCTGTAAGAGAATATTATAAATGTCGGGGTGTGCTTTTTCAATCTCGTCAAACAAAATTACACTATAAGGTTTACGACGCACTTTTTCTGTAAGTTGCCCACCTTCTTCATAACCTACATATCCCGGAGGAGCACCAATTAAGCGGGATACAGCAAATTTTTCCATGTATTCGCTCATGTCTATTCTAATAAGTGCTTCCTCGCTATCGAACATATTTCTCGCCAGAGCTCTCGCCAGTTCAGTTTTACCTACACCGGTAGGTCCAAGAAAAATAAATGTACCGATTGGTTTTTTAGGATCTTTTAATCCTACTCTGTTTCGCTGAATAGCTTTTACAACTTTTCCTATGGCTTCATCCTGACCGATAACCATTTTATGCATATTCTCTCCCATCTTGCGCAGTTTCAGATTTTCGGCTTCTACCATGCGGTTTACAGGAATTCCTGTCATCATACTGATTACTTCTGCTATGGCTTCTTCATCAATAGGATAACGCTTATGTTTGCTTTCTTCTTCCCATTTAGCTTTGGCTGTTTCCAGTTCCTGTTGGAGATTTTTTTCTTTATCGCGCAGAGCGGCAGCTTCTTCAAAGCGTTGATTTTTCACAACTTTATTCTTTTCCTCTTTTATCTCTTCAATGCTTTTTTCCAAAGCAAGAATATCATCGGGAACATGAATATTTTTCAGATGCACTCTTGCTCCTACTTCGTCCATTACGTCAATGGCTTTGTCGGGCAAAAGTCTGTCTGTCATATATCTGTCGCTTAGTTTCACACAAGCTTCAATAGCTTCCGGAGAATACGTTACGCTGTGATAATCTTCGTATTTTGGTTTGATATTATTCAGTATCTGAATAGTTTCATCTACGGAAGGCGGCTCAATCAATACCTTTTGAAATCTTCTGTCTAAAGCCCCATCTTTTTCAATATGCATACGATATTCGTCAAGTGTGCTGGCACCTATACATTGCAATTCGCCACGGGCTAAAGCCGGTTTAAAAATATTGCTGGCATCCAGCGAACCGCTTGCACCACCTGCACCAACGATTGTATGAATTTCGTCTATAAATAAAATTACATCACGATTTTTTTCCAACTCATTCATGATAGCTTTCATGCGCTCTTCAAACTGTCCTCTGTATTTGGTACCTGCAACCAAAGCTGCCAGATCAAGCGAGATTACACGCTTATCAAACAATACTCTGCTTACTTTTCTTTGAACAATTCTTAAAGCAAGACCTTCTACAATAGCTGTTTTACCCACACCCGGCTCGCCTATTAAAATCGGATTGTTCTTTTTTCTGCGCGATAAAATCTGCGAAACTCTTTCAATTTCTTTTTCACGCCCAACAATGGGATCGAGACTATCAGACTCTGCCATTTTTGTAATATCGCGTCCAAAACTATCCAGCACAGGCGTTTTAGATTTTACATTTCCCTGTTGGGGACGTGCCTGACGTTGCTGCGAACGGGAGATTTCTTCAAAATCCTCTTCATTTTCCTCGGAAAATTCGTTTGAAAATTTATTAGGCGTCATAGAAATATTATTCAAAAAGTTATCATAAAAAACATCGTACTGATTTAAAATCTGCGTAGCAGGGTTTTCATTATTTTTTAATATAGACAGCATCAGATGCTCCGCTTCAATCTGCAAACTTTTAAGAGATTTAGCTTCCAACACGGTAATGCGTATTACTTTCTCAGCCTGCTTTGTAAGAGGTAAACTGTTAATGTTTACAATGGTTTTACCGCTTTTATCTCTTACAGCCTGTTCCACTTCTTTTGCAAGGCTTAATAAATCTACCTGCATTTTCTCCAGAATTCTTACGGCTTCATTTCCCTTTTCTTTAAGAATACCCAGCAGCAAATGTTCTATTCCTATAAAATCATTCCCCAATCTTAAAGCCTCTTCTCTGCTGAATGATATTACCTCTTTTAATTGTATTGAAAAATTATTATCCATAATGGTTGTGTTCCTTTTTTTAATTGACAGTCTGTTAAAGACCTTTCAGTTTTGTACTTTGACTAAAGATAATAAATTATATTTGGCAACAGATACGACCCAACAAATTATTATTGACATTCGTACTATTTTATCAACAATATAATTTCTTACTGATTATGGAAATCAAAATTGATACCAAAGAAAAGTTCAGGGTTTTAACCCCTCAAACGGCTGTTTTTTCTGACAAAATAGCATACGAAATTGAACAGATTATAGACAATAAAAGCGATGACACGCCGGGAAATACAATCCTGAATTTCATACATCTTACAGATGCAGATGAAACTGCACTTGAGAAATTAAAAGACTGGTTTATAAAATTTTATGAACAAAATGTATCTTACGTAATCTGCAATATACCGCCTGCTATAAAACAGAAACTGACAGATATGGATTTATACGACAGTCTGAACATCACACCTACAGAAAGTGAAGCATGGGATATTGTGCAAATGGAAGAAATGGAAAGGGAGATGTTTGATGAAGAATAGTTTGACATATTTTTTCACTAAAGAACTCATGGAATGGAATACGCATTTCAACAAAAGAGAAATGCCGTGGAAAGGTGAAAAAGATCCTTACAAAATATGGCTGAGCGAAATTATACTGCAACAAACACGTGTAGAGCAGGGATGGAAAT
>JAEWWO010000219.1 GCA_023396345.1 Bacteroidota bacterium | reverse complement strand
TACATCGATAACGATTTAAAAGAAATTGACAAACCATTTTCAAGATATGCGTTGGATAATTTAAAACATCAGTTGGTCATTAAATCAGAGCAAAAAATAGGAAAATATTTTATCAATAAAATAGTGTTCCGATACAACGACAGAGTTACTTTGAGCAATTACCACGTATTGGATAACAGATTAAGTTTTGTTCAAAATAATAAATCATTTTTTATACAACTTAACAATATTACCAATACAAAATATACAGAAACCAATCTTGTTCCCATGCCCGGAAGATGGCTGCATGCGGGCGTTTCCTTTAACGGTTCTTTTTAATCAGAATATTTTTGTTATTTATATAACAAAAAATAAGATTTATTTTTTTCTTCATTTTAATTCAGGCATGGTAATTGTTTTTTACTAAACATACCAAAGTAATAAGAGTTATGGATTGTAGAAAATCTACTGTAAAGCCGGAAGCTTTCTACAAAATTCTTTCTGCTTATTTAGAAGAAAATAAGATTGCCAATATGTTAATAGAGAGAGATGGAATAGAAAGAGTTTTCGGTAAAATAAAAGAAATAAATGCACACGATAAAATTTTAAGAAGTCGTGTTACTATGTATGATGAGACTGGTTTTAACATCGCTCAGGTGATTGCTATTGATGGCATATTCAGAGAAGATTTTTCTGAATGCTAAACACCTGTTATTGATAATCTTATTATACATCAAATCTGTAAAACACTTAAACAAAATTTAAGATGGCTAAAACTGTGTCGGATCAATTAGTGGAAATGCTTGTGGAAGCAGGGGTTAAAAGAGTATACGCAATTACAGGAGACAGTCTAAATCCTGTGAATGATGCAATCAGAAGAGATGGCAGAATTGACTGGATACATGTGCGTCACGAAGAAGTGGCTGCATATGCTGCATCAATGGATGCCGAATTAAACGGAATCGGTTGTTGCATGGGCAGTTCAGGTCCGGGACATGTGCATTTAATTAACGGATTGTACGATGCCAACAGTGCAGGCAATCCGGTAATTGCAATTGCCAGCACGCACGAAACAAACAAATACGGTCGTCATTATTTTCAATATACCAATCCTTATTTTTTGTTTAAAGATTGCAGTAAATATGTTGAAGTAGCGAATACTCCTGAGCAATTTGCTTACATGATGCAATCAGCGCTGCAAACTGCGGTATCACAAAAAGGAGTAGCAGTAGTTGGATTACCTGGAGATGTAGCTTCCGCAGATGCAGCGGACACGCTGGTTTCAATTAAAAATTATATTACAAAACCTGTGTACAAACCCTCTGATACAGAACTTAATAATTTAGCTGAATTAATTAATGAACATACAAAGATCGGAATCTTTTGCGGATATGGTTGTAAAGATGCTGTAGCAGAAATTGAAAAACTGGCGGAAAAATTAAAAGCTCCCATCGGTTATACATTCCGTGCAAAAATATTTTTCGACAGGGGAGAGGATAGTCCGTATGCCGCAGGGATGAACGGTTTGCTGGGACAAAGCTCAGGCTATGACCTTTGTACAGAAAGTGATTTGCTTATTTTGCTCGGGACAGATTTTCCATATGATGATTTTTATTCTCAAAAAAATACCATCGTTCAAATTGATGAAAAGCCTGAAAGAATCGGAAGGAGAGCTAAAGTAGATATAGGTTTGGCAGGAGACATTAAAGATACGATTGATGCTTTAATGCCGTTGATTAAAGAGAACGAAGACAATGCTTTTCTCGAAAAAATAACGAAAGATTTTGCTAAAACAGAAGCTCGCTACGAAAACTTTGCAGAAAAAGAAGGAACAGAAAATCAGGTGCAGCCGGAGCAGGTTGCTGAATTGATTAATGATCTGGCAAACGATGATGCAATTTTTACAGTTGACACCGGCATGAGTTGTGTGTGGGCGGCAAGATTGATTAAAGGAAAGAAAGGTAGATATCTTACCGGATCTTTCAATCACGGGTCTATGGCAAATGCAATGCCTATGGCTATTGGTGCTGCTGCATCTCAACCGCACAGACAGGTGATAGCACTCTGCGGAGACGGTGGTATATCCATGCTTTTGGGCGATCTGGCTACCATTATGCAATACCAGTATCCCATTAAAATTATTGTATTTAATAACAGGTCTCTGGGAATGGTAAAATTAGAAATGGAAGTGCAAGGATATGTTGACTGGCAAACGGATATGGTAAATCCTCAGTTTGATAAAGTGGCTGAACTCTTCAATATCAAAGGGTTTGAAGCAAGACATTCAGATCAGGTGGAACAGGTTTTAAAAGATGCATTTGCACACGAAGGTCCGGCTTTGGTAAACATTTATACCAATCCGTATTCATTGGCGATGCCGCCAAATATAACAGGAGAGCAAATGAAAGGTTTTGCAACTTCTATTTTCAAAAAAATAGGGCAGGGCAAATTTGAAGATATTAAAAACATGATCAAAAGTAATATTAATCATGCTAAAGAAATTTTATAATCTACAATTAAACAGATTTCTCCACATAATCCTTCAGACTTTCACCAACTATTTGGTGCCATCCGCTTAAATAATTTTCTCTTGTAAAGTCAGGGCCTGCATCAACAAGATCCTCCAGTCGGTCGTGGGTTAAAAAAACACGTGTAGTATTATTTTCTTCAGAAACCAGTTCCCATGTAACTTCCGTTACAGCCTTGCTGTGCGTAGGATGCGTCCATGTATGTTTGAATCTTTTTGATGGTATAATATCCAATACTTCGCAACGATGATGATACTTATTTTCTCCGCCTGGTTCGTAGAAATTAAAAACACTTCCTACTTTTAAATCAAAATCAGGAATATCAAAATACCATGCTTTCATAGCCTCTTTATCAGTAATGGCGTTCCACACTTTATCTATCGGCGCATTTATCAAATAGTTTATTCGTACAGGATAGTGTTGCATATAATTAGATTTTCAGCTAAATTAAAATTTATTCTTTAAAATTGACAATAGAATACAAAATAATATTAATTAATCAATAACAAAATAATTCGGAAATTTGTATCTTAGAATATCTAATAAATAAAAACATGAAACATTTTTTCGTAGCATTACTTCTTTCTATATTACTCTTGGCCTGTAATTCATCTGACCAAAACGCCGAAAACGATACAGTGGCTTTGATACAGCCAATACCGCAAAAAGGGGAAGAGACAATTGTTTCTCTCGAAAGTATTAAACATGAAAAAACTTTACTGGACTCAGCCATAGCGAAAGGAAACATTCAGCCTGAAATCTGGGAAAAATATAATGACCAATCGACTCTACAGCCTTTTGCAGAGGGCGCTAATCCTACGGAAGAGCAACTGGAAAAATTAGAACTGACCTTTAATATTTTTAAAAACCAAAACAACAAAATAGTGGCTGTGGCTGAATATCCGTTTTCGCAAAGCGGCGATGGATTTATTGCTAAGACTCATTATTTTACCGAAGAGGGTAAAACATTTGCCTATGAAAGACACACCAGCTTTTTTAACAGCGGATGTGCCGACGTAGCTTATGAAACCATCAGTTATTTTTACAAACCGGATTTTTCTCTTGCCGACAGTACGTATTCTCTTACTGATCAGGATAATAATAAACTCAAAAAACAGGACTGTCAGATGTTGTACGACGAACCTATCAAAGTCAATCCCGATTTAAAAACATATTTAACCTACATAAACTATCAACAACAATAAACTCTATTGACTTAGCTTATATTGCAAACCAAGCTGAATATTTAAGGTGTTTATTGACGCAGCTCTTTCGTAGTTGAAAGGCTTTGATACTCCGGGAATAAATCTTACAGAAGCAGTTAGCTTATCATCAATGTTATATCCTGCGCCAAAGCCAAGGCCTACAAAAATGTTGGTAGTAATATTTTTCCAGTCTGAAATTGGATCAGTGTTATAGTTATTGTTTGGATCTTTTGTTCTCTTAAATTTGCTGGACAGATTTACATTAAACTCCGGTCCGGCATCAACATATAAATCATCACTAATATCGAACTGCACCATTACCGGAATGGAAGCATAGGTCATATTAATCAATCCTCCGGCATCTTTATCCTCTTTATATTTAAAAGACGAACCGGTTAAGCTGTACAAAAATTCAGGCTTTAATGATAATTTCTTGGTCAAATATTTTTTTACATAAATTCCACCATAATATCCAATACGGCTACTATAAAGATAGTTTTTATCATCTCCCGTAAGATTAGACAAATTAGCTCCTCCTTTTATACCGTATTCCAAATCATTATTTTGTGCTTGTACTACTGCAACAGAAGAGAAAAAGAACAGCAACGCTGCGATACATTTTTTTAATAACATTTGTAATCTATTTTTTTTTGATTTAAAATTAAACTCAATCATCATAGTCTGTATGATGATTGAGTTTATATATGTTCAGAACTAAAAAATTATTTTCTGAATACCATGATAAACGTATTACCGTCTTCATCCTGCATATTAAATTGCATGGTTTGATTATTATCATTAAAGTTTATAGACAAAGGAGATTCCTGTCCGTTAATGATGTCGTAGTAGTTGCCGTTTTTATTTACCCAGCTACCGTTTTCTTTTACCACTTCACATTTATTCGTTTGTTGATTGGGAGCGCTAATGCTCAATTCATAAGTACCTTTTGCAACATTTACATAAGAATCTTTCAGACATGTAATACCTGTGACATCAGTGATTTGACCGTTCTGGCTCAATGCTACTAATTTCCATTTGCCAATAAACGGATCGCTGGTTTCATTGTTATTTGTATCTGCCTTTGTACAGGCTGCCACATAT
>JAEWWO010000192.1 GCA_023396345.1 Bacteroidota bacterium | reverse complement strand
AAGTAATACATCCACTGATAAACTTTTATATCTTGAAAAAGCAGCTTTTTATTCTCCAAAAAATCAGGCAGAGAAAACTCACGATTCCTGGTACGATAATGTTTTTGTCAAAGGTGAAGAAAACTATACTAATAAATACCTTGAAGAATTGACATTAAGAGGTGAACAAGACAAAGTGTTGAGTAAATTTGTGTCTGCATTTGCAACCATGCCGGCAAGTCTGTACGAGATTAAAAATTTTTACCAGAAATATTATCCGGAAAAAGATTTTTCTGAATTTTTTACTAACACATTAATTCCTACACTCAAAGATGCTCCCTATTTTGAACTCACGGATATTCATGATAAAAACGTTTCATTAAATGATATGAAAGGTAAATGGTATGTGATTGATTTTTGGGGAACCTGGTGCGGTCCATGCGTTTCGGAAATGCCTGAATTGAATAAATATTATAACGCTATAAAGAACGATAAAAATTCAAAAATTAATTTTATCAGTATTGCATGCGGAGATACTAAAGAAAAAGTAGTGAACTTTTTGGAAAAAAGAAATTATAACATTCCTGTATTAATGTCCAATCAAAAGTAGAAGCAGATTACGGTATTATGGGTTACCCTACTAAAATGATTATTACGCCTACAGGTAAAATGATTATGATGGATTTCGGTTATGACTGGCAGAAATACATCAGTGAACTTGTATCTTTATAGACCATGTATATTTAAAAGCTATCTGATAAGGATAGCTTTTATATAAAATATTCATCCACACAAAAAACTCTCTTACAGCCATAAAATATTTTTTTAGTACTTTCGTTGTATAATTATCCAACAAAAAAATATCATGAAGTTTAAATATATATTTCTGGCTGTTTTGTTTGCAGGATTCTCTTTAACTGCTTCTGCTCAAAGAAAGAAAAATAAAAAAGATAAGGAAGAGCTTACTGCTATGCAGCTTGCACAAATTCATCAAAGCTATAAGAAAGTATTTCAGGATTCGCTTGGCTTTACCGCAGCAGTTGCCGATACGGTAGCAGCTATTGAGCGCAACTTTATGTTGAAAAAAAGAAATATTGCTTTAGACAAAAGTATATCTGAAGACGATAAAGATATGATGTACGGAATGATTGATGCCGACAGAGATGCACAATTAGGCAGCATAATTTCTGTTTACGATCTGGAACGTTTTAGAGCATTTATGTTTAGAAACACACCGAAGAAACAACGCTAATCAGTTGTTTGCTTTTCTTCCTTATTTCTGAACAATTTTCTTCCGATTAGTAATACGGCAATCAGGGCTATTACAAAAAACAATCCCATAATTATCGGGTCGAAAGGCAGGGCAGGAGGATTCTTTCTGTCTTTTTCCACCATCAGCAATCCTATGTCGCGCGCCATTTTGGGTAAAGATTCTAAAGTGTCCAGTCCGTTGTAATATCCTCTTACATTAAAGTTTTTATCAATCAGTACAAACCTGCCTGTGTGCGGAAAGTCAGGTGTTACTTCCATTTCAGGGTCGTATTTATCCACCTTTAACTCTTCAAAAATAAAATTGTAGATACTGTCTTTTTCTCCGGTAAGCATCCACCAATTGTCATGTACAACACCGTAAGCATCTGCATAAGCTTTCAATCGTGGGACAGAGTCTCTTTTCGGATCAATTGTCAGTGAAACAAAATGCACCAGCGAGGTATCAATCTTTTGACGGGTATTACCGCCTTTGAGAAAAGATTTCTGCATTTTGCTCATGTTTCTTGTAAGTGCAGGGCAGATGCTTCCGCAACTGGTAAAGAATACATCCAGCACAATTATTTTTCCCTGTATGTCATGCAGACTAACTTGTTTACCCAGTTGATTGGTGAGGCTAATATTTCTTACGGTATGCCAAACGGTATCATTTACCGTTTTTCCGTCTTTGATGTAAGTGCTTACAGAATCAGGCAGATAACGATTAGGCATATGCACAGCCCTTTCTCCAAATCCTTTCAGAAGGAAGTAGCTGAGAATGGGAATAAACAGTGCAACAAATATTGCCAGAATCGCTTTTTTAGACATACTGTATAATTAAATTAATACTTCATTTAAAATATGCGCAAGTCTCAGTCCTGCTCTTAGCAACTGAAGATTCATTTTATCGGTGTTATAATAGGCATACTCATAGCTTAGATTAGAGCCGAACGGAGTGGTTGCATATATTTCGTTGGATAACTGATAAGTTTGATACAGCCATTCAACCATTGAGCCGCTTTGTATTTGCTTTACTTCGTTGTGCGATACAATATCCAGCACAGTAGCATATTCTGTGTAACTCCATTTCTGAAAATCTACCATTTCCGTATCCCACAGAGAATGCAGATTGGTTTGTCTTCCGAACCAGTTTACGTTTACTTTGTTTCCGCCCAAATCTTCCGCTCTGCCTGTGTGCATTGGTTGATGTAAATCTCCTACAAAATGGATGAGAAAAGCAAGATAGTCTTTACGTTCTTCCTTGCTTAAAGATTTGTCTTTTACTTTTATTTTCAGAAAATCGATTTGTGAGTATACCGATTCTTTAGGATAATTTTTCACGGCATCGTAAAAAGCCTGCTGACTTAAACCTCCGGGAAGATTGATGTAGTGCCATGTTCCGGTGGTGTGCTTCCATTTGCCGGTTGTATCTGAGCGTTGATTGTCTGCCCAGTTAGCCCAATACGCCAGTTTTTGTTTGCCGATAAGGCTGTGTAAATTTTTCTTTGCTTTGGCAGTCAGATGTCTTTCTGCAATCTCGCTCACTACACGATGTCCGGTTGTGCCCCACGCCCACACCGAATCTGCTATTAGCGTAAGAGCAATAAGGGTTATAAATAATTTCTTCATCAAAATATTAAATGTTTTATCTTAATCTGTCAACACTTTTTAAAAGACTGATATCGCTGTTGATTCCTCTTATAGCCAGTACAAGAAATACAGGAATTAAAAAAGTGAAAATGGATGTAAGCGCAATATTTCCACCTGCGTATTTTTCGCTTTTGTAGTAAAAGTAAAGAGCAATTAGTGCAAACGACAGCACAAGATTTACAAAACAAAGTATGCGTTGCTGACTTCTGTTTTTGTACAGAAAAATAGTTACCAGCGCCAGAATGGCTACAGCCGCCGTTACCAGCATTAACACAATATTGCTGAGTGCATATAGTTCTCCTCCGCTTAATATGTCAACAGGAGTATTGATATCTGTCAGTCCTTCTGCTACCTTATTTTGTATGCCTGTAAAAAAAGGAAAAATAAAAGTAAGTGCTGCAAGTAGTGCAACAATCAACAGCCATAAGGATTGTTTTCTTTGTATCATTGTTTTAGTTTTAATTATTTTAATTACAGATGGCAGATTACAAATTGCAAATCATAACTCCTAATTCCCAAATCGTTCTACATTCTTCCCGGCATTCTTCCGCCCATCATACCTTTGCCCATGCCCATTGGCATTTTGTTCATTTGCTTCATCATCTGGCGCATTTGTTCAAACTGTTTCATAAAGGCATTTACATCCTGCAATTGTTTGCCGGATCCTTTAGCAATTCGGTTTTTGCGTGAATTATCTATTACATCCGGGTTTTCTCTTTCAAAGGGAGTCATGGAGTTTATCATAGCTTCCACATCTTTAAAAGCATCGTCGCTGATATCAATATCTTTCATAGCCTTACCTACACCCGGAATCATGCCCATCAGATCTTTAAGATTCCCCATTTTTTTTATTTGCTGTAGCTGATCGTAGAAATCCTGAAAATCAAATTTATTCTGACGGATTTTTTTCTCCAGCTTTTTGGCGTTTTCTTCATTAAACTGTTCCTGTGCTTTTTCTACAAGGGAGGTAATATCACCCATTCCCAGAATACGCTGTGCCATAC
>JAEWWO010000160.1 GCA_023396345.1 Bacteroidota bacterium | reverse complement strand
CCCACTGCCACAACTTCATCCGGATTAACACCTCTGTTTGGTTTTTTACCAAAGAATTGTTCTACAATTTCCTGTACTTTAGGTATACGTGTAGAACCACCAACCAATATTACTTCATCAATATCTGATTTAGAATAACCTGCATCTTTCAATGCAGTTTCGCAAGGAGTAATACATCTTTCAAACAGACTGTCAGCCAGTTGCTCGAATTTTGCTTTGGATAATTTTTTTACCAGATGTTTAGGCACACCGTCAACTGCTGTGATGTATGGCAGATTGATTTCAGTTTCTGAAGAAGAAGATAATTCAATTTTTGCTTTTTCAGATGCTTCTTTCAGTCTTTGCCATGCCATTGGATCTTTCCTAAGATCAATAGCTTCATCTTTTTTGAATTCATCAGCCAGCCAGTCCATGATTACTTTATCAAAGTCATCACCACCTAAATGCGTATCGCCATTGGTAGATTTTACTTCAAATACACCATCACCCAAATCTAAAATCGAGATATCAAATGTACCGCCGCCTAAATCGAATACGGCAATTTTATGTTCTTTACCGCCTTTGTCAAGACCGTAAGCAAGTGCAGCAGCTGTAGGTTCGTTAACAATACGGCGCACATTCAAGCCTGCAATTTCACCGGCTTCTTTTGTAGCCTGGCGTTGAGAGTCGTTGAAGTATGCCGGAACGGTGATAACCGCCTCGTTAACTTCCTGACCCAGATAATCTTCTGCAGTTTTTTTCATTTTTTGCAAAATCATAGCAGAGATTTCCTGTGGTGTATACTGACGACCGTCAACTTCAACACGTACAGTATTATTATCGCCTTTTACCAGTTTGTAACTTGCATGTTCAATTTCTTCTCCAACCTCATCATATTTTCTACCCATGAATCTTTTGATACTCATGATGGTATTTTCGGGGTTGGTTATCGCCTGTCTTTTTGCAGGATCGCCTACTTTTCTTTCTCCGTTTTTCAGGAAAGCCACAATTGAGGGGGTAGTGCGTCGACCTTCATCATTAGAAATAACAACGGGTTCATTACCTTCCATTACAGAAACGCAACTGTTCGTTGTTCCTAAGTCAATTCCTATTATTTTTCCCATTTTTATATTATATTTTTATATTTTAAATTTATTTTACAGATTATAATGTTCAATCATTGTGCCATATTGCCTGTAAAGGAAATAATGTCAGTTTACTGTAAATCTGCATCAGGTTTCTTTATTTTTTGTCAGTTTTAAAATTTTTATTTGTCAGTTTGTCGATAAAGAAAATCTGTAATTCAATGAAAATTAATTACTTTGAATTAAAAAGAAATTATGTAAACTATTTTAGGGGATTTTTTTATTATCCGCTTAATCTTTTTTTAATAATGCTCGTCTAACATATGCAAAAGTGCAATTGAATTATTTTTCAGATTGAATTAATTTTAAAAATATTTCGCTTCATAAAATAAAAACAAAATGAAAACTTTACGAACTAAGATAGCTGTATTTATATTATTCATGACATTTGGTTATGCTGTTCAGGCGCAAACCAATACACCTGCACGTTCTGATACTGCCGGTATAAATGTAGAATCCATTGTAAAAGCAATGGACAGACTGGATGAAGCCATTAAAAGATTAGATAAATCAAAACTGGATAAATTGTCTGACAAGGCAATTGATGTTACCAGAGATGCCGTTGCCTCTATTGACTGGAATAATATTAAAAGAGAAACTTCTGAAGGTTTACACGAAGCGCATACCGCACTTCAGGAAATTGACTGGAGAGAAATGGGCAACCAGCTTACTGCTGCTATTAACGAAGCTTCGGCAGCCATCAACAGTATTGACTGGGATAAAATAGGGAAAGATATAGAGAAAGCTTCTGAGAGAATAGATAAAGTGATAAAAGACAAACAACACAGATAGTATTACATTTTTTATATGCCAATTGAATTTAAATGATGAATGAACAAGCCGGTTTTTCCAGACCGGCTTTTTTATTTTTATTAAAATTGCTTTACCTTTGCGCATGGCAACAATAAAAACAATTTCTCCCGACACAAATACGCAAAAAAGATTTTACGGCACAGGTTATACTTTTGATGATGTATTGCTAATGCCTGCTTACAGTGAAGTATTACCACGAGATGTAAATATTCAGACTCATCTTACCAAAAAAATCAAATTAAATATTCCGATGTTATCTGCGGCTATGGATACCGTAACCGAAGCGCAACTCGCTATTGCCCTGGCAAGAGAAGGAGGCATAGGTATTATTCATAAAAGTATGAGTATAGAAAGGCAGGCTGAGCAGATAAGAAAAGTGAAGAGAAGTGAAAGCGGGTTGATATTTGACCCTATTACCATGCATCCCGAAGCCACGATAGGAGAGGCTTTGAGAATGATGAGCGAAAATAAAATAGGCGGGATTCCTATTGTAGATAACAATCATAAACTGGTAGGTATATTAACCAATAGAGATCTTAGATTTGAGACCAACACTAAAAAGAAGATATCTGAAATTATGACCAGCGAAAATCTGGTAATAGCTCCCGAAGGCACAGATCTGCGCAAAGCAGAGAAAATTTTTCGTCAGCATAAGGTAGAGAAATTGCCTGTTGTAGATAAAAACGGAAGACTGACAGGACTAATTACTTACAGAGACATATTGCAATTGCAAAATAATCCTAATGCCGTTAAAGATGAGTTCGGTCGTTTACTTGTTGGTGGTGCGTTGGGTATTACCAATGATTTACTTGAAAGAGCTGAAGCCCTGAAGCAAGTAGGCGCAGATGTTGTTGCGCTGGATAGTTCGCACGGCGACAGTAAAGGCGTTGTTGAGGCATTGAAAAAATTAAAATCAAACATAAAAGATTTAGAAGTAATAGCCGGAAATGTAGCAACAGCCAAAGGGGCAAAAACATTGGCAGCTGCCGGTGCTGATGCTGTAAAAGTAGGTATTGGTCCGGGTTCTATTTGTACCACAAGAAATGTAGCCGGAGCAGGTGTGCCGCAACTTTCAGCCATTATGGATGTGGCAGGCGCTTTACAAAAAACGGGTATTCCTGTTATCGCAGACGGTGGTATACGCTATACAGGAGATATGGTAAAAGCTTTGGCTGCAGGTGCTAATGTAACTATGATGGGAAGCGTGTTTGCAGGTACAGAAGAAAGTCCCGGTGAAACCATTATTTTTGAAGGAAGAAAATTTAAACAATACCGTGGCATGGGAAGTATTGGTGCAATGACGCAGGGTAGTGGCGACAGATATTTTCAGGAAGAAGTAAGAGATGCTAAAAAAATGGTTCCCGAAGGAATTGAGGGCAGGGTTGCGTATAAAGGTCATGTGTCTGAAAT
>JAEWWO010000149.1 GCA_023396345.1 Bacteroidota bacterium | reverse complement strand
CTGTGCCAAGACGTCGCTAATGTTGAGCAATAACGATATCACCAAAAGATGTAAAATTTTTGCTTTTATAATATTCTATTTATGATTAATTGATTTGTGGTTAATAATTGCTTCCATTTCTATTAATATCAAAGCGGCCTTCGGTAAATTCATATGTCCTTTTCTGATCGTTGTCAAATTGAAATTTTAATTTGAAGTTGCCAGATATTACTTTATCATCAAACCTTGTAACTATTATTTGAGAATCATAGTCTTCATATGCATTTTGTCCTTGAAATTGTATCTCCTCAGTATATATACCAGTAGTATTAATTGGACATCTAAATTTAATACTCATATTCCATTTGTCGTGAAAATTATTTTTAGCAATTAAAATATTCAGCTCGACATTTCCATCTCCAACTCCGGCAGAGACTCCTTCAGATAAAAACAAAGTTCCTGGCTTCCACCATCCCCTGCATTTATAAACAACACCGTTTATTAAACATCCAAAAGTATTAGCCCCCGTTTGTGTGGCAGGAGGTAATTGGTTTTCTGCGCTTTTTTTGCAACTGCCGGCGGTGAGCAATAGGGCAAGTGTGGCTAAGAGTAGAGTTTTCATGGTTGTAATTTTAATTTTAATGTGTATTCTTTGAATTCTTTACTAAATTTAGACAGAATATCTTATAACGAACATTTATTTTTTATGATATTTATCATGTTTTTTGGCTATTTTACATGTCCCACCAAGTTTGTATTAAATGACTTTTGCTGGTAGTATCACCATTTTGCCAAATACTCATACCCGCCCAACCAAATACTTTGTCATATAATACCCCATAAGGAATACGCGCTGCCGGTAAATCCTCTGAAGCGTATACAAAAGCTTGAGCGTAAGACCGATTGCCATTATTACTACTGAGTTGTAGCTGTGGTACTTGTGCAAAAGAAATGTAATGAACCGATAATAGTACAAATACAATTAAGTAAAATTTTGTTTTTATAGATTATAAGGTCAGTGGATTTAGTATTTTTTTTCTGATAAATCAAATCGTCCATGAGTTATTGAATATTTTTTATTTTCATATATTAACTCTGCCTGAAAAGTGCCGGAAAGAATTCCATTCTCATATTTGGTAATATTTACATAAGAATTCGTATTGGGAATGACTGAAAGAATATAAAATGAAAACTGATCTTCTTTATAAATACCGACTCCTTTAAAAGCTGGAATATTAATACTAATACCTATTGGAGAATCTTTTTCCCAAGGATTAACATCTATTGAAAGCCCTGGATACGATAAATTAATCCAATAAGCAACTGTACCATCTAAAGATCCGCTCATTCCTTTAGGGTTCGGTTTCGTTGCAGTAAAAGGTTTCCCGTTAATTAAACATCCAAAAGTATTAGCTCCGGTTTGTGTAGCGAAAGGCAAACCGTCTGCATCAAGTTTTGGAGTAGAGTCTATTTTTTCGCATTTATTTGACATGACAGACATGGCAAAAAAAACTAAAGCTAAAGGTCGGAACAGGTTTTTCATAACATAAGATTTTCAATAGTTTAGTAAAAAGCAAATCGTTAATAGTTCCAAATTTACAACCCATTAACAAAACAAACAAAGGTTATTTTACGATATTTATCATGTTTGTTAAATAAAGATGTGAAAATGAATAAACTGCAAGGCGAGGGCGCTTAGCAGAGCGAGGGAACAAGGGTTTACCAATTCGGGAAAATTTCGTATTTTTATTAATTGGCATGTATATACTCGTCAATATTTTTACTGAATATCAATTACTTACAAAAGTTCAATGAAAAATAATTGATAAATTGCTTGTTTTATACAAATAATAGCTGCACCTTTGCAACCTCAAAATAAACCCTGCGGGATAGCGCAGGATAAAACAAAAAAACATATACAATGAGTAAATTACATTTCACCACAAAGCATGCGAATGCGGCTACCGTACAGCGCGATTGGTATATCGTGGACGGTACTAATCAAACCGTGGGACGTATTGCTGCACAAATTGCTGCAATCTTACGCGGTAAAAACAAAACCTATTTTACGCCACACGTTGACTGCGGCGATTACGTAATTATCGTAAATGCAGACAAAGTTACTTTTACCGGCAACAAACTTGAAGACAAACAATACATCAACTTCTCTGGTTATCCGGGTGGTAAAAAAGAAGAGCCTGCAGGCAAGTTGTTAAAACGTCGTCCGGAAGTAATTATGGAAAGAGCTGTAAAAGGCATGCTTCCCAAGAACAAACTCGGACGCAAAATGGTTAAGAAATTATTTGTGTATGCAGGAGATAAACATCCACACATTGCACAACAACCCAAAGAACTTAAATTTTAATCTGCCATAGGCACAAAATATATACAGAATGGAAAAACAAAAAAATGCCGTTGGTCGTCGTAAAGCAGCAGTTACGCGCGTTTTCATAAGCAAAGGAAACGGTACGATTACCGTAAATGGCAAAGATTATAAAGAATATTTTACATTACCTTATTTACAAAATCAGATACTTACTCCGCTTGCAACTATTGAAGGTGCAGATAAATTTAATGTAGTTATCAATGCAGTTGGTGGTGGTATTAAAGGTCAGGCAGAATCTGCAAAATTAGGCATTGCACGCGCATTGTTGCAGGTAGATCCGGAATATCGTCCGGCTTTAAAAGCGGCAGGCTTACTTTCACGTGACCCCCGTGTGGTTGAGCGTAAGAAATTCGGTAAGAAAAAAGCACGCAGAAGCTACCAGTTCAGCAAGCGTTAATATGCTTCACTTATGTATCTCTCAACAGAGAAATACAGCACAGTTCTTAAAATATTTATATACAATTATTAAAATACATACCCAAAAGCCTTCTTTCGGGAAGGCCGGCGGGACTTTAAAAAATTATGGAACAAAATACTTCTTTACAGCAGCAGTTGCTTGATGCAGGGGTACATTTCGGTCACCTGAAAAAGAAATGGAATCCTAAGATGCTGCCTTATATTTTTGCAGAGAAAAAAGGTATCCACATTATAGATTTAAATAAAACCGTTGAATACCTGCAGGAATCTGCAGCAGCTATGAAACAAATAGCTAAAAGCGGTAAAAAAATCATGTTTGTAGCTACTAAAAAACAAGCTAAAGAAATAGTAGCTGACTGCGCTAAAAGAGTAAACATGCCTTACGCTACCGAAAGATGGTTAGGTGGTATGCTTACCAACTTTAACACCGTACGCAAAAGCGTGAAGAAAATGCAGAGCATCGAAAAATTGCTTAACGATTCTAACGCAGAAAGCCTTACTAAAAAAGAACGTTTAACGCTTAGCCGCGACAGAGATAAAATGGAAAAAGTTTTGGGAGGTATCTCTCAGCTTAGTCGTCTTCCGGCTGCTTTGTTCATTGTTGACATAGGCGAAGAGCACATTGCTTTGGCAGAAGCTAAACGTTTAGGCATTACTACTTTCGGAATGGTTGACACCAACTCTGATCCTAACAAGGTAGATTACGCAATCCCTGCTAACGATGATGCTACAAAATCTATAGCTATCATTACCAATTATATCACGGCGGCTATAGCTGAAGGTTTGGCTGAACGTCAGGCATCTAAAGATGATGAAGCTGAACAGGAAACCAACGAAAACGAAGCTAAAGCAGCAAGATTACAGGCAGAAGCTGAAGCTGAAGGCGGTAGCAGAGCGAGAAGAAATACCGGAGACGACAACAAAAGAGAAGCCGGTGCTCCGAGACGCAGAATGCAGGCAGGCGGTCAACGCAGAAGTGGTGGCGGATCAAGATAATATTTAAACATTTCATTTTGAAATATACAATGCCTGTAAACATATCTTTGCAGGCATTTTACCTTATACTATCAATTTAAAAAATAAAATTATGGCTAATATTACAGCTCAAGACATTAACAAACTGCGTCAGGCTACCGGAGCCGGTATGATGGACTGCCGCAAAGCTTTGACAGAAACAAACGGTGATTTTGAAGCAGCTATAGACTGGTTAAGAAAGCAAGGTCAAAAAGTAGCCGCTAAAAGAGGCGACCGCGAAGCGAAAGAAGGTGTGGTAATTGCTCAAACAAACAGCGATCATACTAAAGGCTATATCGTAACCGTAAGCTGCGAAACTGACTTCGTTTCTAAAAACGCTGACTTCGTTGCTTTTGTACAAAAAATTGCTGATGCCGCAGTGAATGCTGATGCTAACACAATCGAAGAATTAAAAGCTGTTGCAGTAGAAGGTTCTACTGTTGCTGATTTGGTAAATGATAAACTTGCATCTATCGGTGAAAAAATAGATGTGGTTACTTACGAAAAAGTAGAAGCTCCTTACGTGGCTTCTTATATTCACGGTGCATACAGAATTGGCGTACTGGTAGGTCTTGATAAAGAAGCTCCTGAAGCAGGTAAAGATGTGGCTATGCAAATTGCTGCTCTTAGCCCATTGGCTGTTGATGCAAACTCTGTTTCTGCTGATGTAGTTGAAAGAGAGAAGAACGTAATCATTGAAACAATGAAAGCCGATCCTAAAATGGCAGGCAAACCTGATGAAATGATCAGCAAAATCGCTGAAGGTAAATTAGGTGCGTTCTTTAAAGAAAACACATTATTGGCTCAGCAATTTGTAAAAGACGGAAGCTTAACCGTTGAGAATTATCTTAAAAATGCAGGAGATGTAAAAGTTACCGCATTTAAACGCGTAGCTTTAGGATAATCCTGAATGATATATCTTTAAAAATCCCTCTGTAAGAAATTAACAGAGGGATTTTTTCATTTGAAAGATTGTATCAATTAAGTTAGAAGAGAATGGAATTATTGTTTTAAATGGACGGAAAGCAACTTCATTAGAAATACAGATTGCTTCGCTTCTCTCCGTTTTGCTCGCAAAGACGATTAAGAAATGTGTAGCATCTTAATTCTACAAAGGAAACTATTTCTTTATTACTTTAGGAACAAGAAAATAAGTACCATCAGTTTTAGGGGCATTTTTTAAAGCTTCTTCCTGCGTGCAACTGCCCTGCACATCATCTTCACGCAATACATTTACAGTATCGGTTATGTGCAACAACGGAGCAACACCGGTGGTGTCTACTTCATTTAATTTTTCTACAAACTGAACCATGCTGGTGAAATCCTTTTTATATTCAGCAATTTCGTTATCCTCAATATGCAGGCGCGATAAGTGAGCCAGTTGTTTTATCAGTTCATCTGTAATTTCTACCATGCAACAAAAATAGTATTTTTGATGGCTAAATCAGAGTATGGGTAATAATTTTTTCAGATTCAAACAGTTTACCGTTCAGCAGGAAAAATCTGCCATGAAAGTATGTACCGATTCCTGTTTGTTCGGAAGTCTGCTGCCCGGAAATGCACATATACATCACGTGCTGGATATTGGCGCAGGTACCGGATTATTGTCTCTGATGTATGCACAAAAAAATACACATTCAAAAATAGATGCTGTAGAAATCTATGCTGATGCGGCATTGGAAGCACAACAAAATTTTTCAAAAAGTATTTTTGCTGACAGATTAAAAATATTTCAGGCTGATATTGCTGCATTTGCAAAAGAAACAAACAAAAGATACGATTTGATAATCAGCAATCCACCGTTTTACGAACGTGATTTAAAATCCGGCAACTCTTCTAAAGATATCGCACACCACAGCGAAGCGCTTTCTTTACAGTCCTTATGTTTAATAATCGAAGATTTGCTGTCTGAAAAAGGAACGGCCTGTCTGCTCCTTCCTTACCACAGACAAGAAGAGAGTAAAAAATTGTTTTTACAACAAAGGCTTTTTTGTGTAAAAGAAATTTCGGTAAAGCAAACAGTTAACCATCAGCCTTTCAGAGTAGTTCAGTTTTTCAGCAGAGAAAACACAAATAACGAAAACAAGGAGATAACCATTAAGGATGAAAAGAATGAATACACAGAAGAATTTGTATGGCTGCTGAAAGATTACTATTTGTACCTGTAATAATTTTAAAAAAATATGTGGCAGATTGAAAATATAATTTTACTTTTGCAGTCCCAATAACCAATTGCCCAGATGGCGGAATTGGTAGACGCGCTAGACTCAAAATCTGGTTTCCGCAAGGGAGTGCAGGTTCGATTCCTGTTCTGGGCACAGCTTTAAAAATTAACCTCTTTAATGTCAATGACTTAAAGAGGTTTTTTATTGTAAGGAGATTTTCTAAAAAAAGTTGTTTTGTCTTCCAGACCGGACCTGATTCTTCGGGATTAGAGAAGGATTGATTAATGGGCGGTGAGGACACCGCCCATTAAATTATGGGACATAGCTATCCTACTTTTATCAGATTTAAACACGCAACAGAGTCTCGCATAACGAGAGTGATACTTTTGGTGTCAACAAAACAAAAAGTACTCTCCTTTTTTATACAGTTATATTGAAATCAAATTTATACTGAAACACTCATTGCTTTTTCTTCTCTGTCCCAATTGCGGTGTTCTGCAATGGATTTTGAAAAATCAGATGGATTAGCATTTACAAAAATAGCTTTATCATCAGCGTAATCCTTTGCCTGACTGGTTTTCAGCAATTCTTCCGCTTCACCTTTCACTGCAATGGCTTTGCAATATTTATATGACTCATCAATAAATTTGAATACTTTAGGTTCCTTTTTTAATTTATCAATGCTTGCTTTTCCTCCGGGGATAAACAAAGCATCATATAAAACACTTTCTGTTGTCATAAATGAAGCATCTACTTTATGATCCATTCCTTCATCGCACTTCACTGTTCCTCCGTGCGGAGCGATAAGTTTCACCACGGCATTTTTAGAATCTAAATGATCCTTCATTGATTGCAAATCTTTCATTGAAAATCCTTCTGCTACCAATACCGCTACCATTCTGGAATCAATTCTATCGGTTTTTATATGTTCTATACTTAATGCAGGAGATTTATCCAGATAGTTCTTAACCGGTCCGGGCTGCTGAGTATCATCTGCGTCTGCACCAATTGCCTGATTCACGGGCATATCAATTTTAGCAGGAACTTTCAGTCCTAAATTCTTTGCCACTTCTTTAGCCAGATCTTCGTTTATCTGATTAATCTGATACAACATTCTTTCCTGAACAGGTTGCTGTGTACACTTTCCTAATTCAAAAGAATAGGCATTTGCAATATGCTTTTGCTCCCATGGCTGTAAACTTCTGTAAAGCAAAGCCGGCTGTGAATAATGGTCGGCAAAGCTTTTACTTCTTGCACGCACTTTGTATGCTTCTACAGGTGCCGGAACCGACGTATATCCACCTTCAGCCATTTTTGCAAGGTGCGGACAACCGCCGCCCATGCTGTTAGGGAAGTAAGATGATTTACCCTGATGAATATGTGTCTGAAACTGACCGTCGCGTTGGTTATTATGCACTTCATTGATTGGACGGTTAATAGGAATCTGATTAAAATTAGCACCGCCCAAACGATAAATTTGTGTATCGTGATAAGAGAATAATCTACCCTGCAACAAAGGATCATCAGAGAAGTCAATGCCCGGAACTACTCTTCCCGGATGAAAAGCTGCCTGTTCTGTTTCGGCAAAGAAGTTTTCAGGATTGCGATTTAAAGTCATTTTACCTACTCTTTTTACGGGAACCAATTCTTCGGGAATTAATTTTGTTGCATCCAGAATATCAAACTCATATTTCATTTCATCTTCTTCCGGAATGATTTGTAATCCCAGCTCCCATTTAGGATAATTACCTGCTTCAATAGCTTCCCATAAATCACGACGATGAAAATCTATATCTGCTCCGTTTATTTTCACCGCTTCTTCCCATGTTACAGAATGCACGCCCAGCAACGGTTTCCAGTGAAAACGTACAAAACAGGATTTACCTTCTGCATTCAACAGTCTGAAAG
>JAEWWO010000092.1 GCA_023396345.1 Bacteroidota bacterium | reverse complement strand
AAGTAATGTACATTACCCACATCAGGAATATTGTAATCGTTTCTGAATCCTACAAGCGAAACCTGAATGTCTTTACTTGGCGCAAGTGCTTTGTAGAATTCCCGTATTTCCTCCAGTACATCATAATCTATATACTGAGAATTTCTTGCATCAATTATTACTGTACTGTCTTCCGGAATTCTGTCAAGCGTAGCTTTGATGCTTCCTTTGTTAAGGAAGGAAACTTCTTCAGCCAGCTCTAAACGAATTACATGCTCATCATCTGTTTTTATTCTTTTATAATAATAAGGGATGCGCATATTTGAACGTAACAAGTAGAAAATACTTATCAGCATGCCCAGTCCTACACCTTTCAATAATCCAAGGAACGGAAGAGCTACAGCCACAGCTGTTACCACAAATGGTATAAACTCAGTAATGCCTACACTTTTCATATGCTTAAACTTGGAAGGATGTGCCAATTTATATCCAGTGAAAATAAGGATGGCTGCCAATGCAGACTTAGGAATGTAGTTTAAAATTGCAGGGATTGCCGCAACACACACCAGTAATAAAATACCATGTATAATGGTTGATAATTTTGTTTTAGCTCCGGCATTTACATTCGCACTTGAGCGAACAATTACCGAAGTAATGGGTAAGCCTCCAATTAATCCGCTTATAAAATTACCAATACCCTGAGCTTTTAATTCTGTATTTCCGGAAGTATTTCTTTTCAAGGGATCCATTTTATCCGTAGCTTCAATACACAATAAAGTTTCAATGCTTGCGACCACCGCGATAATGCCGGCCGACTTCCATACCAGCGGATTTAAGAAGCCTTTAAAATCAGGTAGTGAAAACTGCGCTAAAAATTCTGTATGCGTTTTAGGAACATTCAACTGCACTAAATAATCTGAACTTAAATGCAGGGTTCCTGATATACTCTGAAAAATGATATTTAAAAAAGTACCTACCAATACTACAACCAATCCTGCGGGAACAGCTTTAAGTTTGCTAAATGCTTTAGTTTGCCACAGGAATAACAGAGCAATACACACCACAGTAATTACAACTGCTCCTAAATGTATATGATTCGAGATACCCTGTAGTATTTCCAGATTCATACCTCTCTCACCGTCGCGCATACCAATAAGGTTATCCGGACTGTAGCCCACCGCATCGGGAATTTGTTTAAAAATAATGGTAAGACCAATACCTGCCAGCATACCTTCAATTACACTCGAAGGGAAAAAGTTTGCAAAAGTACCTGCCTTAGCCAATCCTAAGATAAACTGAAACACACCGGCTAATGCTACTGCACATAAGAAAACCTCAAAGGTTCCCAACTCTTCCAAAGCGCCGATAACAATAGCTACAAGACCTGCCGCCGGACCACTAACACTAAAAGTACTTTTACTGAAAAACCCTATAACGATACCGCCTACAATACCGGCAATAATGCCCGAAAACAACGGCGCATTAGACGCCTGTGCGATACCCAAACACAGCGGAAGTGCAATTAAAAACACTATTAAACCCGCTACAAAATCGCTTTTTAAATAAGCGAACATTGACTTTACTTTAGCCATATAAAATTTAATATTTAAATCTGATTAATATATTGCCTACAATACAGATTACATTCTCGTAACCGATTGAAATTATCTGTCAAATAAAGTATTTGACAGCCTATAAAAAAGATTTAAATAAAATTGGGAGGTTGAAGGAATTTATCGAGGAAAGGATGCTGATTTACCCTTTCGTCATAAGCAATAAAAGATTGCTTATTTATATTTTCTTCCCCACGGGAAGAAAGATAATTGCTATATTGAAAGTGTTGATCTTCTTCAAAGAAAGTTTTTGCAGATGTAGTAGAGTGTTGTATTTCCTCATTCAATACGCCGCTACCTAATAACTTGCCAACTCTCTCTAAAGGCAGTGCCTGAAAAGAGAATATTAATATTAAAATAATTGCGTATAGTTTCTTCATCTTGAACGGCTACAAAAATAAAAGTCAGAATATTTTTAAATCAAAAAATCAAGTTAAATTATTAATATATATTTTTTTATAACTTTTTTTTCCATTCCATATAACCCTTTATACATAAAATAGTATATACAAGTGACAGTGCTGAGTAGAAATAAATTTCTCTATCGAACTGCAACCATATACTGAACCCATTGATAAAGAACCAGTAAATCCAACCAGACAACACCTTACGCGCTTCTAAAATTGTAGCACTCACCCCAAATATAGCTATGATTGTGTCCATATAAGGGCGGGGAGAATCTGTATAATTTGCCATAAAATTTCCGGCAAGCAACACAACCAAAATGCAAATAGTGATATTAATAATATGTGCTCCAGTTTTCCACTCTATCACCTGAGGACTTTCTTTTTCGGCAGCTTTATTATAATACCAGAAGTACCATCCGTAGAAGCCGGCAAGTACGTAATAAACATTCAGTATAGCTTCGAGATACAGTTTGGTTTCAAAAAATACATATACCGTAATAAGCGAACCTACAATACCAAAAAGCCAGCACCAAATATTTTCCTTTATCATTAAAATAAGGTACAGAATTCCGCATATTACGCCAGTTATTTCAAGCCATCTGCTCTGTATAAAATGAAAAATATCAGTGTCCAAAATAATAGTATAAAGTAACAATAATGATTAAGCGATTGCAAGATACTATTAAATAAAAATATTACATTTGTTTTTTAATCAAATAATAAACTATACAAATACTATGTCTCATAATTTATTAAAAGGAAAGAAAGGTATTATTTTCGGCGCATTAAACGATCAGTCTCTGGCGTGGAAAACTGCTGTAAAGTGTCACGAAGAAGGAGCACAACTGGTACTAACCAATGCCCCTATTGCATTGCGCATGGGCGAAATTAATGCACTTGCAGAACAAACCGGAGCACCGGTAATTCCTGCAGATGTTACCAGTATGGAAGATATAAACAATCTGATTGATAAAGCAATGGAGCATTTTGGCGGAAAGATTGACTTTATATTGCACAGTATTGGCATGAGTATGAATATGCGCAAAGGCAAGCCATACACAGAGTTAAACTACGATTTCACTTTAAAAACAATGGACATTTCTGCTATCAGTCTTCACAGAGTACTACAGGTTGCTTACCAAAAAGATGCCCTGAGCGAATGGGGAAGCGTGGCTGCATTGAGTTATATCGCTGCTCAGCGTGTTTTCCCGGGATACAGCGAAATGGCTGATGCAAAGGCTTTGCTTGAAAGTGTGGCAAGAAGCTGGGGCTACCATTACGGAATCAAAAATAAAGTGCGTGTAAATACCATTTCGCAATCACCTACAAAAACTACTGCAGGTGGCGGTGTGCATGGCTTTGACGGCTTCTTTAACTTTGCTGATAAAATGAGTCCGTTAGGAAATGCTGATGCTGAAACATGCGCTAATTATCTGGTGACAATATTCAGCGACTTAACAAAATATGTTACTATGCAAAACCTTTATCACGACGGAGGTTACAGCACAACAGGCGTAACCCAGATTATTATTGATATGATGGAAAAGCAACAGTAATTATATT
>JAEWWO010000077.1 GCA_023396345.1 Bacteroidota bacterium | reverse complement strand
GAAGCACACGCAAGAGATGAACTCGGCATTAATGAAATCACCAAAGCTAGACCATTTCAGGCTGCATTTGCTTCAGCAGCAGCATTTGTGTTTGGAGGGGCATTGCCTTTAGTTGTAACATTGTTTGGACCAATGAAGAATATGGTTTACACCTTGTATGGATCATCCATAATATTCTTAGTTTTTCTTGGAGCACTTACTGCAAAAACAGGAGGCTCTAATATGACCAAAGCTATTCTCCGTATTACTTTCTGGGGAACGGCTGCCATGATTATTACAGCATTGATAGGAAACTTATTTAATGCAAGTGTGTAAAGAATGTATTAAAACACTTCCTTCATTACATTTCTCATAACCGAAGGTTTGCCCAGCGTATAATAATGTAATACAGGAACACCGTAGTTTTTCAACTCTTTGCTTTGTTGTATCAACCATTCCGTGCCTACTTTTTCGGTATCGGCATCGTTGGTTGTTTTTTCCATTTCCTTTACCAGTTCGTCCGGTAATTCCAGACTGAATATTTTTGGGATATTCTTCAACTGACTTTTTGTGGTTAATGGTTTTAGCCCCGGAATGATGGGAACATTAATATCCAGACTTCTGCAGGCATCTACAAAACGAAAGAATTTTTTGTTATCAAAAAACATTTGGGTCATTATATATTCTGCGCCGGCGTCAACTTTCTTTTTCAGGTATTGCAAATCCTGTTCAAAAGTTGCACATTCAAAATGCTTTTCCGGATATCCGGCAACACCAATGCAGAAGTCAGTTCGTTCGCCGTTTTTAATATCTGTGTCCAGATAGGTGCCGTTGTTCATGTTCACAATCTGTTTTACCAAATCAACAGCGTGTGAGTGACCCTCAGAGTGCGGAATAAAATGATCGTCGTTTCTTGCTGCATCACCACGCAAAGCAAGTACATTATTTACGCCCAGAAAATTCAAATCAATCAATGCTTCTTCTGTTTCACTTTTAGAAAATCCTCCGCAGATAATATGCGGTACGGCATCTACCATATAATGATTCATAATGGCTGAACAAATACCCACGGTTCCCGGTCTTTTTCGTGAAATTATTTTCTCAAAATTTCCGTCTTCTCTTGTTTTCAGAATGGTTTCGCTTCTGTGATAAGTCACATTTATCCATGAGGGTTTAAATTCCATCAACGGATCTAAGTGATTATATATCGATTGTATATTTTTCCCTTTTAGCGGCGGTAAAATTTCGTATGACAATAAAGTGTCGTTACTTCTTTGTAAATGCTTAATAACCTTCATTTCCTTAAAAAATTGTGCTGCAAGATACTTAATATTTGCTAACTGTAAAATTAGCAAAATAGTAAAATTATTATACCTATTTTTGTACGAATTAAAAAATCAGAAGTATTGAGTCTTACGATTAATACCAAGGAACTGGTAAAAATATATAAAAGCAGAACGGTTGTAGACAAAGTTTCTATCAACGTAAATCAGGGAGAAATAGTTGGATTGCTCGGACCAAACGGAGCCGGTAAAACCACTACGTTTTACATGGTTGTAGGATTGATAAAACCCGACGGCGGTACTGTTTATCTGAATGAACAGGATATCACCAAGCTGCCCATGTACAAGCGTGCCCAAATGGGCATTGGTTATCTGCCGCAGGAAGCTTCTGTTTTTCGTAAGCTGAGCGTGGAAGATAATTTACTGGCAGTTTTGCAAATGACCAATTTGAGTAAAGAAGAACAAAAGAGAAAACTGGAAGAATTGCTTGATGAATTTAATCTGCATCATGTGCGCAAAAATAATGGCGACAGTTTGAGTGGGGGTGAAAGAAGAAGAACGGAAATTGCACGTGCACTGGCGGTTGATCCCAAATTTATTTTACTTGATGAACCTTTTGCAGGTGTTGACCCTATTGCCGTTGAAGATATTCAGGGCGTAGTTGCCAGATTAAAATATAAGAATATTGGTATACTCATTACCGACCACAATGTAAACGAAACTCTGTCTATTTGCGACAGAGCTTATCTCTTAATTGACGGAAGAATTTTCCAGCATGGTACTGCCGAAGAATTGGCGGCCAACGAGCAGGTGAAAAGATTATACCTTGGAACCAATTTTGAACTGAAGCGTAAAGACTGGATTCTGGAAATGGGCAGAGAACAAAAAATGCGTAAAAACATCAATGTAGATGATTTTATAGCACAGCAGCAATCTGATGAAAATACGGATTCAGGAACTGACTATTAATATTTATAAAGAAGTCCTCCTCTCCAGTTATCAAGTATAAAGGAAACCTCACGCACTCCGTCTACACGTAGTTTGGTTATATCAAAACTATATTTTTTTGTTATATTGGCTTGACAGGTTTCTTCATTTTTCAAATCTATACGTATTGCACGTTGTACGGGGTTTGATTCCATCACGGCTCCTGCATCAATCAGTGTAGCTTTCCATGTATTGCCATCGCATCCACTTGAACTTAGGGTTACTTCCAACGTGTTACCGGTTATTTTTGCACTGTTAATAGTATAATTGGTTTTTGCAGTACCATACGCATTATGATCTATTTTTACTATATCTTCTGTATTAGCGTATTGAGTATCATCACTTTTAGCACATCCTGCAAATAGTGTGATGAATAAAACCATTGATAAAACATAATATTTCATATTGTCGCAATTTTTACAATACAAAATTATAAAAAATTTGATATGCCTGAAAATTTATCTTTATTTTGATAAACTATCCGCACTTTAAATGAAGAAAGAACTAAGCACTTTTGACCTCTCCATGAT
>JAEWWO010000076.1 GCA_023396345.1 Bacteroidota bacterium | reverse complement strand
TTATTCTCTGGAAAATGAAACAGGTATTTATCAGTATCGTTCCGATTTTAATTACAAGGAATACTCTGACAGAAGTATCATTATGTTACGTATGCCGGATAAAACCGGCTTGAGTCTTGATTTCTGGTACAAATTTACCCTCCCCGGTATTGTGAAAAAACTGAACATAGGCAAAGTGATTTACATAAACGCATTGCCTGTTAAGAAATTGGAAATACCACAGTTTGCTTTCCTTACAAATATAGATTTCACTAAAGTGCAAAAAACGCCGTACAATAAATATTTGAAAACTAATTTACATAAATCGGCTGCTGTTGCCAATAAGGTTATTACCTATTCACATCATGCTGCCAATAGTTTAAAGGCAATTATAAAAGGAGAGCATGCTTCAAAAGTAGAGGTGATGTATGGTGCAGCAGATTATCAGTTTATGGAAAAATCTTTTAACGAAAAAGAAATAAGAAAAGACATTCTAACAAACGGTAATGAATATTTTTTAGTAAAAATTAATGCTAAGGATGAAGAGCAGTTTATAGATACATTAAAAGCTTTTACGATTTTTAAAAACTGGCAGAAGAGTAGTATGAGTTTGGTAATAACAGGGCTTGAAAATGGCTTGAATAATGCACTTAAGAGAAAATATCTTTCTTACAAATTCAAAGATGATATAATTATTTTAGAAGAAGAACACATAGATATTTATCCGGAAATACTATCTGCAAGTTATGCATTTTTTCAACTTACGGATAAAGATGAAGATGTAATCCCATTGATTGAAGCCATGCAATCTTATTCTATGCTGATTGCTTTTCACCATGCTTCTTATGATGAAATTGCAGAGGATAATTATAAAAAAATAACGTTGAAGGATTTTAATTCATTAGGAAGTATAATGATTGAAATATACAAAAATGAAGATATCAGAGATGTGCAGATTGTTAAAGCCGGAGAGCATGTGCAAAAGTTTGACGGAGAAATATTGAAAAATAAAATCTTTACTGTTTTAGATTATTATAGTTTTTGATACTTCTTCCTGTAAGCCAGCATCCATGCGGTTACTTGAGAATAAGTGGCTATGCCCTGAGGCTGATTGTTAGACTGCAGGAAGCGATTGTACATCATCGTTACATATTTTTCATAAGGGTTTTCATATTTTTTAAAAAACTCCTCCATATAAATGATGTCAGATTTTACAAGCGTATCTAAGGTCTCATATTGTGCTTTAGCAAGCAGACTGTCGCGATAAAATAATTCACGGTTTGCATATCGATACAACTGAAAATAAGTAGAATAATGAAAATAAACATTCTCTGAATTCTTTGCAGCAAGGTAACCTATAAAATTTGCTTCGTCTTCTGTTCCATAACCGAGTTGATGCGCAATTTCATGACAAATTACAAACGGCAATAGAAATGAAGGTTGCTTTGTATTTACCTGAGCTTCGTTAGTAAACGGATTTATGTAGCCGCTATAACCCAGATAATTCCCTAAAACATTGTATACCGGAATTTTTATACTTTGATTTTTATATGCTAAAAATGGGAGTTCTTCTGCGGTGTTTTCATATGCTCTTATTGCCTGCTGTTTTAATGTATGGAATGATGTGTCAATACTTTTATGTTGAATGTCTTTTCTGAATGCATTTGTTTTTTGTATTAATTCACTTGTAAGTGATATCAACTCTTCGGTTGTATATTCATCCTGCACATTTAAATCTAATTGCTGTGCCATTCCAAGACGGCTGTAATTCAATCCCCATAAGGTGTAGAAGAAAATATAAATATATAAAAGCGTACTAAGAAAAGGATATACAGACTTACGTAGAAGCAATTTTTTCTGTTTCGTTTTGAAAAAAGTTATCAGAAATTTTATAATCGAATATATCAACCATAAACCGAGAATTGTATACAGTATATCACCCACACTAAAAGGAATAAAACCCAGACTGATTCTTAAAAGTCTTGAAATATATGTATACAATACCTGGCTGTATATTTTTTCTACTGCTTCAGGGAATAGCGAAAATATTTTAATCGCAAGTACAATTACGGCTAAAATGAGAAGTTTTATTATTTTCTTATTTTTAAACATCTGCGTTTAATAATATTCAAAACTAAAATTATTTTTGTAATGCAAAAATGAATAACGATAAATTATATTTTAATATTAAGGAAAACTCTTTTCTTGCAAGACTCGGAGCAATTAAGCTCAGAGAAAAGCGAATGGCTTTAACGTTGGGTAGAACCATACATTTATACAATGTATCCAAAAATACTTTTTTTGAATCTCCGGGCTGGGTATGCCATGAATTGCAACATATTGAACAGTGCAGGCGTATGGGAATTATAAAATTTTTATGGAAATATATTTATTACTCTGCCCGATACGGATACTTTAACAATCCGATGGAAATAGAAGCACGTGCCGCTGAAAGAGATATAGCATTGCTCGAAAAGTATGATGTAAAAAGGTTTTCAGATATAGCCTGACGAAAAAAATTATTCCATCTCAAGAATTTTTTCAAACAGTTTTTCATATTCTTTGTTAGCGTTTGATAAACTGTTTTTAATTTCTTCATATTCTTTTTCAAGCTTATGAAACTTTTCTATCTGCGCATAGGTTTCCGGAAGCGACATTTCATGCTCTATAGAAGATATTTTTTCTTCCAGTTTATTGATGTCCTCTTCTTTCTTTTCCAGTTGGCGCTTATATTTTTGTAATTCTTTTTTTTGTTCTCTGCTGAGTGAATTATCTGTCACAGGTTTCTCTTCAACAGGTGCTATCGCTACTTCCTGTATATTCTCTTCCTGTTTAACTTCTTCAGTTCTTCTTGCAGCCATTCTCTCATTCCAGTCTACATATTCCTGATAGCTGCCTTTAAATTCTTTTATTTTATGGTCTTCTATTTCCCATATTTTATTGGCGGTTTTAGAAATAAAATATCTGTCGTGACTCACAAATATCATTGTTCCTTCGTAGTTGTTAAGCGCTTGTGCCAATAGGTCCACACTAAACATATCTAAGTGGTTGGTGGGCTCATCCAGCATTAAAAAGTTTGATTTGCTTACAATTACCTTAGCCAGTGCCACCCGTGCCTTTTCACCACCGCTCAATATTTTTATTTTCTTATCAACTTCTTCACCACTAAACATAAAACCACCCAGCAAAGAACGCAATTCCAGTTCTGTTTTTCCGCTGCCGCAGGTTTGCATTTCTTCTATAATCGTATTTTCCAGATTCAGGCTTTCCAGTTGATGTTGTGCATAAAAACTTTCTTCCACGTTATGACCCCAAACCCTCTGCCCATCAAAGTTTTCGGTGTCTGCAATAATTCTTAATAATGTAGATTTACCTTTTCCGTTGGCTCCTATAAATGCAATTTTATCGCCACGTTCTATTTCTGCTGAAGTATTTTCGAGTATTATATTTTCTCCGTAAGCTTTGCTTATGTTATACAGAGAGGCAATTATTTTTCCGGGTTGTTTATCTATCTGAAAATTAATTCTCAGATTAGGTCTTTCCAGTTCTACCTGTTCAACTCTTTCCAGTTTATCCAACCGTTTGATGGCACTTTGTGCAGCAGCAGCTTTTGTGGCTTTTGAACGAAAACGTTCTATAAATCTTTCCTGTTGGCGAATGTATTCCTGCTGATTCTCGTAGGCACGTTGCTGTAATTCTATTCGCAGAGATTTCTCCGACTCGTAAAATTCATAATTACCCGAATAAATATGCAACTGCTGCTGATACAATTCCACAATTTTATTCACCATTCTGTTCAGGAAAAATTTGTCGTGCGATACAAACACCACACTGCCTTTGTAATTCTGCAAATATTTTTCCAGCCATTCAATTGATGGTAAATCCAGATGGTTGGTAGGTTCATCAAGCAGCAAAACATCGGGTTGTTGCAATATCATTTTTGCCAGCAACACACGCATGCGCCAGCCTCCGCTGAACGTTTGATAGGCACGATGCAATTCTTCGTTGGAGAATCCTAATCCGTGCAAAACTTCTTCGGTTTTGTATTGAATATTGTAACCGTCCAATACATCCATTTCGTGGAGATAATCGGTATAGGTAATTAGTAATTTTTCGTCGTGATTCTTTTCAAGTTCATGACCCAGACGTTCGATTTCTTTTTCCAGAAAACGCACACGTTCAAAGGCACTCATCGCCACTTCAAGAATAGATTCATTGGTATCAAAGCTCAGCAAATCCTGATGCAAATATCCTACAGTAGTGTTTCTGCCTCTTTCTACAGAACCTGATGATGGGGTATACTGTCCAACCAAAACTTTCAGCAGTGTTGATTTTCCTGTGCCGTTATATCCAATCAAACCAATTCTTTCACCCGGATGTATGTGCCAGGTAGCGTCGGCAACAATTACTCTTGCGCCAAATTCAAACGTAACATTATTCAAACCGATTAACATGCCGCAAAAGTAAATGGAAAAAATGAATATCTATACTCTTGCATAACCGAACTTTTCTAAATCGCTCAGTTCTTTTATCATTTGTATATATCCGTTGGAAAGCAGATAAATATTATCACTGATATCAATCACATGGCGGTATAAATGATCAGAAATAATAAAACCTTTTTTCTCCTTTTCTTTAACTAATATCTCTTTTACTTTATCTATTACCAAAGGTGTAAGAGCAGTGAAAGGCTCATCAAGTATAGAACAATAATTTGGATGATAAATCACAGACAGCAATTCTACCAATCTTCTTTCTCCGCCGGAAAGCTTACCGACTCTATTGTTGATCAGTTTTTCAAATTGAGGAAATGGAGTGATAAGCTTTTCAAGAGGTACATTGAAGTTTTTAAAAAGATGGGTAATTGTAATACTGTCGGGAACGATGTTGAATTGTGGTAAAAAAGATATCAGTTCATTCTTGTTTTTTGCATAAAAGTAAGATTTGTTATCAATGTTGACTGCTTTGTTTTCTGTAATAATATCGCCGGTGATTATTTTGAAAAAACATGATTTGCCCGTACCATTTCTTCCGAGTAAAGCAGATATTTTGCCCGTTTCATTATGTAGATAGGCACCGGACAAAATTGTTCTTTCTCCAAAATTTAATTGTACACTGTCTGCTTTAAAAGTATGAATCATTTCTGTATGGTGTATAATATGTAAACTATAATGATAAACAATATCCAGTCAATCAATAATGATACGAGCCATAGCATTCGCTTAGAAATACCGAGATTCTGATAATAATAAAACTCATTTCTTTTATAATTGTTGATATACCAGTAAATCAATAGTGTAGAAATAATTTTTAACCATAAAATACCTTTAACTATTTCTATTCCCCAGGTTAAGTAAAGTTGAATAGAGATGATGTCTATCAAAATAGAAAACACAATAAAGGATTTGTAGAAAAATAATATGTGTCTGAATTTCTGCAAGCGATAATCATTTGTATATGCAATATACTAAAGCATATTAATTATTTATCATAAATTATTTAGAATAATTATTTCAGAAAAACACTGCTATTAAAAAGTAAAAGAGCATCTTAAGAATAAGACGCTCTTTATTAAACAACCAACAATGAAAATCTTTAATCAGCATAGATGCTTAGCTCAGCGCCGGAAGCATAGTCTCTTCCACGTTGCTCGCTCAATGCCGTAAATCTTATATATCTTCCTTTCACAGGTTTGTCAAAGATAACTTTTTTAAGTTCTCCGTTGTTAGCAAATGAGGATTTTATTATTGATTCTCCCCAGTTGTCTCCGTCCATACTTATGTGAATGGAAAAATCTTTGATATTTCCGTTGCCACCGCCGGAGCGTGGCAGATAAGAGAAGCCTTTAATATTCTTCACTTCTCCTGCATCTAGATCAACCCAGTGTGGGTATTGCGCTACCGTTACCGAATACATCGTATGCCATATTGAAGAAGGATTTCCGTCAACCAGATTAGAAGCGTTTCCTTCCCCTGCTTCCTGACTGCTGGCATTGATAACCGTGAGCGGAATTGTTTCTATTTTAGAAAAGTTTTGTTCAACCTTTAATTTCGGATAGCTTTTATACCATGCATTTACCACACCGCCGTTTCTCAGATTAAATGATGAAGTATAATTTTGCGCCTGACCATTATTAATGCTGTACATTACGTCTGACGTGCCTTGCTGGCTAATTACCGATACTTCGCCGGCGCTTGATCTGGATATCATCAGAGGTACTATGCCTGATGGTTTTACAGAAGCTGTAGCAGAAAGATTTTTTCCTTCTGTTGGTCTGATGATAAAACCAATTGTATGAGGTCCGGCATTCACTCTGTCCTGCTCAAGCGGTGCTCCCTGACCACAACTGTTACCTCCTAATCCTGTAACACCAATATCCAGATTCAGATATGTATCGCCTGCTTTTGGTAATTTGTGAATGTGTGAAGAAAGTGTCATATCCAGAGAATTGTATTGCAGTGCAGATGCAGACATTGTTTCGTTGGAAATAAATATTGCACCTTTGCCGGAATTGTCTGTAAGTGCCGCCCATCTTACATCTTCATGGTTACCCATGTTTTGAGGTCTGGGGAAATTCACAAACTGATCGGCAACTTTAGAAGTATGTTGTTCTACAAACTGACTACTTTTTCTGTCGGCATAGTTATCAATAGGACCTCTGCCATAGTAAGTGAAGTTGCTGTATTTTTCAGGAACTTTTAATTGATATCCCAAACGCGGCAACACCAAGGCTGTGTTGTTTGATACAATGCTTGATTGCAGTTCTATAGATCCGTCAGGATATATTGTCCATATCTGATTCGTAGTAAATTTAAAATCGTCTGCACCGAATTTTTTATCTGTCAGTTCTTCCACTCTGTTTTTACCGGAAGACCATCCGCCGTGTATTTTAGCGGCATTAGGAGCCTGAGACTCTACTGTAAAGGCTGCAG
>JAEWWO010000055.1 GCA_023396345.1 Bacteroidota bacterium | reverse complement strand
TCTGTTTTGCCGGCAGATTACGTGTTTCCCAATAAGTTGGAGGAAATAAATATTTTTAGAAAAGCTATACTACTTAAGCCGAAAGATGCCAAAGCTTATTATTATTTGGGCAATTTGTGGTATGATAAAAGACAGTATGACGATGCTATAATGTGTTGGGAAAAGTCTGTAGAGTTGGACGATAAATTTGCAACGCCTTTTAGAAATTTGTCTTTAGCTTATTTCAATAAAAAAAATGACAAAAATAAAGCTTTGATTTATTTAGAGAAAGCTTTTTCGTTAGATGAAACAGACGCACGTGTCTTAATGGAGTTAGATCAATTGTATAAGATAATGGGAAAGTCTTTTACAGAAAGGCTTCAGTTTTTGGAAAAGCATATAGAACTTACAGGAAGCAGAGATGATTTGTATTTAGAAAGAATTACACTTTACAACAATCTGGAAGAGTTCAATAAAGCAAAAGAACTTCTTGCTAAAAGAAAATTCCATCCGTGGGAAGGCGGTGAAGGAAAAGTATTAGGGCAGTTTATATTATGTTATACTGAACTTACTAAAAAAGCAATAACTGATAAAGATTATGAATTAGCCTTACAACTTTTAGCCTCGCTGGAAGAATATCCGCAAAATCTCGGAGAAGGGAAATTGTATAATGCTCAGGAAAATGACCTTTACTTCCTGAAAGCTATAGCGTTGCAAGGTTTGAACAATATAGAAAAAGCAAAAGAGAATCTCCTGAAAGCCACAATCGGTGTCAGCGAACCGGTGCAGGCAATCTATTATAACGATCCTCAACCTGATAAAATATTTTATCAGGGATTAGCATGGTATAAATTAAATGAAATAGAGAAAGGCAGATTAATATTTCAAAAACTTATAGACTTCGGAAAGAAACATTATAATGATAAAGTTACTATTGATTATTTTGCTGTCTCGTTACCCGATTTACTTGTCTTCGATGCTGATTTAGATAAAAGAAATAAAACTCATGCACAATACCTTATAGGGCTTGGGTATTTAGGCTTGGGTGAATATGATACAGCCAAAGAGGAGTTGACGAAAGTTTTACGGGCAGATGTTAACCATCAGGGTGCAGCATCTTATATAAGAATGATACCTTTTATAAAAAAAGTATTAGAAAATAATTGATTATCTAAAATAGAAAACAATATGTACTCTTATAATAAATCTTATATCACCGGCATGGCTTTTATATCTGCCTTAGGCGGATATCTCTTTGGATTTGATTTTGCGGTTATAGCAGGTGCATTACCTTTCCTTGCAGATCAATTTGCTTTAAATGAATATTGGGAAGGATTCTTAACGGCATCCCTTGCTTTAGGTTGTATACTTGGATGTTTATTTGCCGGTACATTTTCAGACAGGGTTGGAAGAAGAAAAGCGTTAATGACAGCGGCTTTTATTTTTTTAATTTCCTCTCTTGCAATGGCATTTTCTCCAAGCAGAGATATATTTATTTTTTCTCGGTTTGTAGCTGGTATAGGCGTTGGTATGGCATCAGTTCTTTCTCCTATGTATATTGCTGAAATTTCTCCTGCATCTATGAGGGGGCAAATGGTTTCAATCAATCAATTAACAGTTACAATAGGTATATTTGTTACCAGTTTGATTAATTATTTTTTACGTAATGCCGGCGATGATGCCTGGCGATGGATGGTAGGACTTGGAGCAGTACCTTCCTTCTTTTTTCTTATAGGAGTTTTATGGCTTCCGGAAAGCCCTCGTTGGCTGGTGACCCGAAAAAAAGAAAAACAAGCAGTTGTAATTTTAGATAAAATAGGCGGAAGTACTTATGCAAACGATTCAATAAATTCCATTCAGAGTACTTTACAAGGAGAAGATTCTGAAAAGGTTGGTTTTAAAGAAGTTTTTAGTAAAGCTGCATTACCGGCAATTATCGTAGGAATGGGATTGGCAATATTTCAACAATGGAGTGGAGCAAATGCTATCTTTAACTATGGAGCAAAAATTTTTGAAAGTATTGGTTTTAGTTTAGGAGATCAGCTAAAGCAGTTGGTGATAATAAATGCTGTTAATCTTATTTTTACTTTGATAGCGATGTGGCAGGTTGATAAATTGGGCAGAAAACCATTGATGTTATTTGGTGCATTAGGTCTTTGTATCTCTTATATCATAAGTGCTGTATTGTTACAGCAGGGATTGTCATTAGCGGTATGGCCATTATTGGCGGCAATTGCTATATATGCAATGACTTTAGCACCTGTTACATGGGTGCTTATTTCCGAAATCTTTCCCAATAAAATACGTGGAAAGGCAACATCTGTTGCCGTTGTAGCCTTATGGTTGGCGTATGGAGTATTAGTTTTTACATTCCCAATATTAGTTGAGAAAACAGGAACCTATACACCATTTTATATCTATTCTGCAATTTGTTTTTTGGGATTTATTTTTGTAAAATGGCGTGTGAAAGAAACAAAAGGAAAAACATTAGAAGAGCTTGAAGGTGTTATGAAAGGACACTAAAATTTAAACATGATTTTTTTAAAGACTCTGATACGTCAGAGTCTTTTTTTATTAATTACGTACATTAGTAAAATAATCCATCATTACAGTAATAATGAACATTCTTTTTTTATAGTGTTGTGTTAAATTTGTTTAAGACAATTTCCTTACTAACAAAGGTGATAAATACCTTGAGTTTTTCTTAAAATATATTTTCAATTCTTCATAAAACTCAATACTATGAAATCTAAAACACTCCGCTTTTTATTATCCGCATTATTCAGCTTTATAATAGTGGATGCAGTTGCTCAAACAGCCCGTAATGTGAGTGGTGTTGTGTATGATGATGGTGGGCAGCCTCTTTCAGGCGTTACCGTTAGTGTTAAAAATACACAGCAATTAACTACTACCAATCAGTCGGGTAATTTTACCATACAAGTGCCGGATAATACTGCCACACTTGTTTTTTCTTATATTGGCTATGGTGAACATGAAATTTTAGTAGGTACTCAAAATGAATTTATCGTTAATCTGGTGCCGGGAGAAGATAATTTGGATGATGTAGTTGTGATAGGTTATGGTACTGTAAGAAGAAGCGACCTTACGGGAGCAGTTTCTACAGTGTCGGCACAGGATATTGAAAAATTGCCTGCTGCAAATATAGCACAAGCTTTGCAGGGCAACGCAACGGGTGTTTATACTTTAGAGTCAGACAGAAACCCGGGAGGAAGTCCACTCTTGAATATTCGTGGAAATAATTCAATGTCAGGTGGAGGAATACCATTATATGTAATTGATGGTTTCCCTGTACCGGACAGGAATGTGAATCTTTTGAATCCCTCAGATATAGAAACCATAACTATTCTGAAAGATGCTTCATCAACAGCTATTTATGGAGCACGTGCTGCCAATGGAGTTGTTTTAATAACTACCAAAAGTGGTAAAGAGGGCAGAACAGTCTTAGATATTGATGTTTACAAAGGAATTAAAAGATTTAATAATCCTATCGAAGTTATGAATGCACAACAATTTGCTGAACTTCGAAGAGAATCTTATGCAAGTGATGGTACGCAAATACCCGGCAATGCATTTCTTCCTGCAGAGCTTGCTATTTTAGATGCCGGACAGTCCACAGACTGGTGGAAACAGGTTACAAACCCTTCTGCAACAACAGAAAGCTATCAAATATCTTTATCCAGTGGTAATGAGAGAACCAGAATATTTGTAGGAGGTGGTTATTTTAATGATGTAGGTATAGTGAATAATTCTTATTTTAAAAGAGGTAATTTAAGATTTAATGCTATTCAAAAAATTGGCAGAAAGTTTACATTAAGTAGTTTTAATAATTTAAGTATTGCTTTGCAAAAGGGAGCTGATGCAACTAATATTTTATTTCCTGCAAATATCGGAAATCCAATGTCGCCTATAACCAACGATGATAATGGACAGTATTATGTAATGATACAAAATGCATTGGGTACACCGCGTGCAAATCCTGTGGCATTCTCTGAATTACAGATAAATAAAAACTTCAGACCTTATTTAAATTCTTCTTTAGCACTGAACTATGAAATAGTAGAAGGACTAAATATTAAAACACAATTATCAGGCGAATTAGATCATAATAAAGTGAACTTTTACAATCCTATTTTAATAAGTGGGCAGGACGAAATTAACGGAAGAATTTCTGATGGATATGCTTATGCAAGCGCTAATCTTAATTATAACTGGATAAGTGAGTCGTCTGTTAATTTTATAAAATCATTCAATCAAATTCATCATATAAATGCTGTGGCTGCTTTTTCAGCTCAGAAAAATCATTATGAGTCATTAAGCGCATCTGCATCAGGCTTTGCCAGTGATGCTTATGAATCTTATAGCTTAGGTTCAGGGCAAGCTCCTGCAAGAAAACCTTCAAGCTATCTGGAAGAGTGGCAGATGTTATCATATGTGGGCAGGATGATATACACTTTATATGATAAATATATTTTTACCGGAAACTTCAGAGCTGATGGTTCTTCAAGATTTGGTCAAGAAAACAAATGGGGATTTTTTCCGAGCGGAGCGTTCGCATGGAGAATATCTCAGGAACCTTTTATTAAGAATCAGGAATGGATTAATGATTTAAAGTTCAGAACAAGCTATGGTTTAACGGGTAATTCAAATGTAATAAGCCCTTATCAGACTTTTGCAAGATTAGGCTATGCTCCTTACAACTGGAATAATACAGAAGCAGGTGGTTACTATGTTCAGAATATTCCATCTTTAGACTTACAGTGGGAATCTACTGCGCAGTTTAATATAGGATTAGATTTCACTATACTCAACAATAGGCTTACTGCCAATTTCGATTATTATAATACAAAGACAAACGGACTTTTAAGAACTATTGAAATTCCTTCTATATCAGGATTCCCCAATATATATAAGAACATAGGCGATATGAAAAATACAGGTGTTGAGCTAGGTTTGCAGTCACGTATTATTGACAGAGAATTTAAATGGAATGCTAAATTATTAGTATCAAGCAATAGGAATGAGCTAACATCTTTAGGCGATACAACTACAAGAATAGGTACAGAGCATTGGGTAGGAAAACCTTTATCTATAGGACAAAGATACATGATCCGTGCTGATGGTATATGGCAAACAAACGAAGAGGAAGAAGCTAAAAGATATGGAGCAAGACCCGGAGATGTAAAATACTTTGATTATAGTGATGACGGAAAAATAGATGCTGATGACAGAATATTTGTAGGTTCTTATTATCCTAAATATTACGGATCATTAACCAACGATTTCCTTTATAAGAATTTTGATCTTACTGTATTTACAACATTCTCACAGGGAAGAGATGTTTACAATGGTAACAATTATATTCTTTTGTCAGGTGCCGGAGTAGATAATAACAGAGTAGAAATGCTGGATCGCTGGACACCAGATAATCCAAGTACTAAATATCCCAGAGCTTCAGCTAATGCAAGTAACAGAAGAAGTGACAAGACAAGCGAATTCCTGGAAGATGCAAGCTTTATAAAAATTAAAACAATTACATTAGGATATACATTTCCTGAAAGGATAGTTAGTGGCTTAAAAGCTTCTTCGCTAAGATTATATGGAACTGTTTATAATCCATTTACTTTTACCAAATTTACAGGTATGGATCCGGAAGACGGAGATATAGGAAATAATAGCAGAGTAAGTTATTATCCTATAACTACTACCTATATATTGGGATTAAAACTATCGTTTTAAGATATCATAAAAGTGAACGCTTTATCTGAACACAACTAAAAAATATAACAATGAAAAATATACTTCAATTAATATTACTATTTCAAAGTTTTCTGTTTATAGGATGTTCTAAGTTCTTAGAAGAAAATCCTAAAAGCTTTTTAACTCCTGAAAATTTTTATAAAACACCCGAAGATCTAAATGGAGGATTAAATACAGTGTATCGTTATCCACAAGATAGATATTCAAGTGGCTGGGCGGCACCCCATTGGTTTGAATGGGGTACAGATGAACAGGAAATAACAGATAAAAGTACTTGGGCAATGCATAACCAGATAGCAAGGTTAAACGCAACCTTTGATCCTACAGCCGACGTGCCGGAATGGATGTGGGAATATACTTTTAATCACTTAAAAGATGCCAATTATCTTTTACAGGCGCTAGATAATGTGAATCTTGACGCGACCAGAAAAAAAGAAATTGAAGCACAAACAAAGGCATTAAGAGCTTTAATACTTTTTGATGCAGTACGCATTTGGAATGGCGTACCATTGATATTAGAAGCTTCTTCTGATATCGATCCTTTACGTACCATAAAACGTGCAACACCTCAGGAAATGTATACTGCAATAATTAATGATTTAGTATTTGCAAAAGATAATTTGCCCAACGAATGGTCAGGAGCAGAAAATGCAGGTAGACTCACATCTGGTTCAGCTGCAGCGCTTTTGGCAAAAGTGTACCTTACAATGTCTGGATATCCCTTAAATGAAAAAGAAAAACTGCAGGATGCTAAAACTATTTTGAATGAAATGATTGTTCAAAAAAAATATGGAACTAAATATGCATTGGTGGCAGAATATGCAGATATTTATAAAGAGCAAAAACAACCACATTCAGAAGCTGTATGGACAGTTAATTTCACCAAGGGAACTTTTGGGCAGGGCTCTGATTTTCACACGAACTATGCACCTTTGGAATTGTATTATGCATCCGGTATAGGATTAGCAAGAGGTGGAGGCTGGAGTAATGGTATACCTACCGAAAAATTTTACAATAGTTATGATAAAACTAATGATAAAAGATTTGCAGCAACATATTGGACATCTACTGCTGATATTCCCACAGAATATAACTCTCTTGTGCCTCAGGAAAACGGAGCGCCCAAGCACATTGAATTTTATAGACCACATATTAAAAAATTCAGAGAACCCATTCCTAACGATAACTCTCAAAGAACAGGTATAGATCATTATATTATTCGCTACGCTGATGTATTATTAATGTATGCAGAAGTTCTGAACGAACTAAATGATAATGACAAATATACTTATATAAATCAAGTTAGACAAAGAGCCGGATTAGCCGCTTTGGATAATATTTCTCAACAGGCATTCAGAGAGCACATGTATTTAGAAAGAGGATGGGAGCTTGCTCACGAAGGCGACAGGAGATTTGATTTAGTACGTTGGGGAGTATACATTACACGCACTCCATTATGGAATCCGCAGGTGGTAGATAACATTCAGGCTAATAAACATGAATTTTGGCCTATACCACAAGGACAAATTGACATTAATCCAAATCTTACTCAAAACCCTGGCTATTAAATCACAAAAAAAAATTGTATAATTACTTTTAAACCAAATATTTAACATGAGATTTTTAAAATTATTTTTTGTCGGTATTTTTTTGATGATCGTTTTTTTATCAAATGCACAAAAGCAGAATGTTACAATTCCTATTGAAACAAACAATAAGGCTTTGCTGCTGCAAACCAATGAAACCGGGCATTTGGTGATAAGCTACTTCGGTAAGAAATTCAATACTTCAGATTACAATAAAGTAATGTCACAACGAAGAATGGTTGAAGAAGGCGCTATTCGTAATAATTTGGTCTATCCGGGAGCTGGAACTAATCTTATGAATGAGCCAGCTATTTCTGTGATTCATACCGATAAAAATAACTCTCTTGATCTTTTGTATCAATCTCATAAAGTAACAAGTACTAATGACGGCTCCAAGACAACTGTTATTACTTTAAAAGATGCCGTTTATAAATTCTATGTAGATGTTAATTATCAGGTATGGCCAAATGAAGATGTTTTTGCACAATGGACTGTCATAAGAAACGAAGAAGCAGGAAAAGTGATAATGAATAAATTTGCTTCTGCTAATTTGTATTTTTTTAATGATGAATATTTTCTCACAAGCTACAATGGAGGATGGGGTAGAGAAATGCAGCCGGAATTCACTCCTTTAAAACAAGGCATTCATACTATATCATCAG
>JAEWWO010000034.1 GCA_023396345.1 Bacteroidota bacterium | reverse complement strand
GAGTAGCAAAATGCTGATTGCCCAATCCACCTCTTCCTCCGGGCAGCCAGATTATTTCCTGACCGTCTTCCAGAATTTCAGCTTCAATTTCACCTGTTTCTTCATCTTTTGCCACAGTTCCCAAAGGCACTTCAATGATTACGTCTTTCCCGAAACGTCCGGTTTTATTGCTTTTCATGCCATTCTCGCCATTTTCAGCCAGCACATTTTTATGATATCTTAAGTGCAATAAAGTCCACAATTGTTTATTCCCTTTCAGAATAATATGTCCGCCTCTTCCTCCATCGCCACCGTCAGGACCGGCTTTGGCGTTGTATTTAGTACGCATAAAATGTGTTACGCCTCTTCCTCCGTTTCCGCTTCTGCAAAAAATTCTTATATAGTCTATAAAGTTTGACATAAAAAAGTAATAAGTTTTAAGTTTTAGGTTTTTTGTCTGATTTTATTATCAAAGAAATCAACATTCCCTTGATAATTCCAAGTTGTTGATTTAAATTATTGAATATTGTATCATCCAGCTAATTTAAATCTTTAGAAAGTAAAAAATAATATTCAACTTCATTTACAGACCCTAATGCTATATTTAAAAAGTTTGCAAAATCGTTATTGGAATTCTTGCCGCAACCCTCTGCAATATTTGCAGGAATTGATACAGAAGCTCTTCTGCACTGGCTAACCAAACCAAATATTTCTGATTTAGGAAAACTTTCTGTGAGTTCATAAACATCTAAAACCATTCTATGAGCTCTTTGCCAGACTTCAAGTTTTCTGTAATCCTGCATTTAATTATATTTTTAGGTTATAAGTTTTAAGTCATCAATCACTAAATGAAAGTTTTAACATCTCTCAAAACTTACAACTTACAACTTATAACTTATAACATTTAACTTATTTGACTGCCATTTTCTCCGCATTCTCTGCTACCTGCAGCGCCTCAATAAATTCATCAATATCTCCATTGACAACCGCATCCAGATTGTAAGATGTTAATCCTATTCTGTGGTCTGTAACTCTGCCTTGCGGCCAGTTGTACGTACGGATTTTAGCACTTCTGTCGCCGGTGCTTACCAAGGTTTTTCTTTGTCGGGATATTTCATCTTCCTGCTTACGCACCTGCTCTTCGTATAACTTTGTACGCATCATTTCCATTGCTTTTAAACGGTTACCCAGCTGCGTTCTTTCAGTCTGACAAATTACCACCGTACCCGTAGGAATATGCGTAAGCATCACTTTTGTTTCTACTTTGTTTACGTTCTGTCCGCCGGCTCCGCCGCTTCGGGAGGTTTCCATCTTTACATCACTTTCCTTCAATTCAAAATCTACTTCTTCCGCTTCGGGCATTACAGCTACCGTTGCAGCAGAGGTGTGTACACGACCCTGTGTTTCGGTATCCGGCACGCGTTGTACACGGTGCACGCCACTTTCAAATTTAAGTGTGCCATAAACATCATCGCCTTTACTTCCAGCATTACTTCTTTGTAGCCGCCAACTGTACCTTCGCTTTCACTTAGTATAGTTGTTGAAAAGCCACGTTTGTTGCAGTAGCGGATATACATATCCAATAGGTCTCCGGCAAACAAAGATGCCTCGTCACCACCTGTTCCTGCGCGAATTTCGATGATAGCATTTTTATTATCCTGAGGATCTTTCGGTATCAACAAATTGGTTAATAGTTTTTCCAGTTCCTCTTTTTTCTCTTCCATTTCAGGCAATTCATCCTTTGCCATTTCGCGCATGTCAGCATCATCGCTGTTCAGTGCTTCTTTGGCAAAAGCAATGTTTTCCTGCAATTTCAAATATTCTTTATGTGGTGCAACTATCTTTTCAAGGTCGCGGTATTCTTTGCTCAGTTTACTAAACTCTTTTTGATTGCCAATGATTTCCGGATTGGTCAATGCTACGCTTAGCTGCTCAAATCTTGCCTGTATGGCTTCTAATTGATCTAGCATAAATTTATTCTGGTTTCTTTTTTTACTGTCTGCAAAAATACAATTTTGATATGAGGTAAAGAATTATTTAAAAATCTAATTGAAACTGATTATTTTAGTGGATTGATTTAATATGACAAGAAAATTAAAAGCAGACAAAATTTTTGACGGACATAAATTCGTGTATAACAGTATTCTTGAAGTGAATGATGAAGGTGTAATTCAGAATATTTCGCAAGATGACGGAGACTTGAACGTTGAGAAATACGAAGGAATATTAACGCCCGGTTTTATTAATTGTCATTGTCATCTTGAGCTGAGTCATATGAAAGGAGCCATTTCCAGGCATACAGGACTAACTGGATTTGTGCGGGAGGTGATGAAAGGAAGATTTTTTAAAGAAGAAGAAATCGCTGCTTCCGCCGAAAAGTATGATGCGTATATGTGGCAGAAAGGTGTTGTGGCTGTAGGCGATATATGCAATACTGCCGATACTATTGATGTGAAAAAGAAAAGTAACATTCAATATAAAAATTTTATTGAAGTGGCAGGTTTTGTGCCGGCGGATGCTGATAAAAGATTGGAAAGATTGCAGTTGGTTTATGAAAAATTTATTGAGGAAGATTTAGCTGCAGCCATGGTTCCTCATGCGCCTTATTCTGTTTCTTCAAAATTATTTTCGCTTATTAATGCGCATTCGGCAGCGGCTGTTGTGAGTATGCATAATCAGGAAACTGAAACTGAAGATTTATTTTATAAAGAAAAAAAAGGAGGTTTTACAGATTTATACTCGCATTTAAAATCTGATATTTCTTTCTTTTCAGCGTCCGGAAAGTCAAGCCTGCAAACAGTTTTGCCATATTTATATTCCGTTGAAAATTTATTATTGGTGCATAACACCTTTACTTCTGATGAAGATATTTTGTTTGCAGAATCATTTGCCGAAAACAACAATATAAACATTTACTGGGTAATGTGTCCTAATGCCAATTTGTATATCGAGAATAAATTACCTCAATTAAATTTATTTGTACAACACAATTGTAAAATAGTTTTTGGTACAGATAGCTTGTCGAGCAATGATGATTTGGATGTACTCGATGAATTGAGAACTATTAAACATTATTTCCCTGAAACGAATAGCGAAATACTTTTAAAAGGTGTATGTGCTGAAGCCGCATCAGCATTGGGTTACCATCATTTGGGAAAATTTGAAAAAGGTTTGCAGCCGGGTGTAAACTTAATTGACAATAATCTTAATTTTGTAAAAAAGATATTTTAAATATAGATATGAATGCAGGTAGATTTATTAAGCTGGCTATAGTGAGTTTTGTAGTTTTTTTTGTATTAATCACTACAATAGGATTGTTGTTTCCTCCTGTTGTTACGGTTGTGAGGCGTGCAACTATTCAGGAACCGAAAGAAAAGGTTTATCCGCTGATTGCCGATACACGAAACTGGCACAAATGGCTTGCAGACTCTACTGTAGAGTTTAAATTCATCACTACTAACAGCAACGGAAAAGGCGCAGCTATTTTAATAGGAGGTAAAAAAGTTGAAATAACAGAAGCTACCAATGATTATATAGAAGCACTCTGGGAAATGAGAGAAAATAAAAATCAAACATCAGGATTTTATTTACAAACAGATTCTTCTACCAACGGAACCATTGTACAATTGCATTTTACACAAAAACTAAACTGGTATCCCTGGGAAAGAATTGCATCAAGACTCAATGAGAAAATTTTAGGTCCGGTGCTGGAAGGTAATCTCACCAAACTGGAACAAGCTGCAAGAGAAGAGTAGCCCCGACAGGAATCGAACCTGTATCTAAAGCTTCGGAAACTTCTGTACTATCCATTGTACTACAGGGCCAAAATAATTTTTGCAAAGCTATCGAAAATTTATAACAGACGTTGAATCTGGTTTTATATTCTTTGCAGCTGCAATGTAAATGCTACATCAATTTGATCTCTTACCACAACATTTCCATTAAACTTAGTAGGAGGCTTTAATCCAAACTCAGAGAAACTAAGTTTCTTTTTTCCGGTAAGCACAGCGGTGCTGTTTTTAAGAAAGCGTTGAACTGACCGGTTGTAATTTGATTGGTAAAAGTAGGGTTAAAACGTCCGGTAGTAAAGTTAGCAGCAGCAGTTGCATCAGCAGGCTCCATTGCATAGAAATAGTTACTACCTGTGCGGTCCTCCGGCAAATAAAGTGCTACGGCCATCACTGTTGTTGTGATATCCGGAAGCAGAAACTCTTAATCTTACATTGTCAGATATATTGCCATCGTACGCTACTTTTGCATATACAGAAGGATTTCTTTTAAAAGTCAGACCAAACTTCGATCTGACTCTTAAAATGTATTTTTTTAGAATAATGATTACTTAACTGTTCTTTTCCCAAACTGCGGACAGGGTGACCAGTGTTTCAACAGCCTTTTGCATATCGCTGATTCCAATCCACTCATGTTTGCTGTGAATGGCCTGCATACCGGTAAAAATATTAGGACTTGGTAATCCCATAAAACTTAATCTGCTTCCGTCTGTACCGCCGCGTATAGGTTCATTTATAAGTGTTATGCCTGCTGTTTTATAAGCTTCATGCGCATTTGCAGATACTTCGGGATGATTATCCAGCACTTCTTTCATGTTTCTGTATTGCTCCTTCGCTTCAAACTGCATGGTTGCTCCGGGATGTTTATCAACTACGGAAGAAGCAATATTTTTTAATCTTTCTTCATGCTTAGTAAGATTATCTGTAATAAAATCGCGCACAATAAAATCAATAGTTGCCTGCTCTGATATGCCGCTGATTCTGGTAGGATGCACAAAGCCTTCTCTGCCTTCAGTAGTTTCAGGACTGAATTCTTCTTTAGGTAAAGCGTCAAGAATTTCTCCTGCAATTTTTATAGCATTGATTAATTTACCCTTAGCTGTACCGGGATGCGCAATAACTCCGTTGATAGTAATTTTTGCAGCATCTGCACTAAAAGTTTCATCTTCAAAAGTGCCCAGTTCTCCGCCATCCAAAGTGTAACCAAATGCTGCGCCCAGTTTTTGTAAGTCAACTTTCTCTGTACCTCTGCCTGTTTCTTCGTCAGGGGTAAATAATATTTTAATATCTCCGTGTTTTATTTCAGGATGATGTAATAGATAATTAACTGTATCCATAATAATAGATACGCCGGCTTTGTCATCGGCGCCCAGTAAGGTCTTGCCGCTGGCTGTAATAATGTCTTTGCCAATGTGTTCTTTCAGATAAGGATATTTTTCTGTAGTAAGAATTTGCGTTTCGTCATCAGGCAATACAATGTCGCTGCCATCATAATTTTTATGAACAATAGGTTTTACATTGGTTCCCGAACAATCAGGAGCCGTATCTACATGCGCGCAGAAACAAATAACAGGCACTTGTTTATCTGTATTGGAAGGGAGTGTAGCATATACATATCCATGTTCATCCATGTGTGCATCTTCAATGCCCATATTTTTTAATTCATCAGTCAATAGTTTGCTTAAGTCTTTTTGTTTTTCCGAAGATGGAAATGAATCATTTAAAGGATCGCTTTGCGTATCTATCTGTACATAACGAAGAAAACGTTCAGTAACTGTATAAGAATAATTATTATCAAACATAATTTTATTTTTTTAGTAGTGCAATTTACAAAATTATCTATGCAAATATTTATTGTAGTTATTCCAAATTTTTTTTGAATAAGTGTAGCACTTTTTTAAATACCTGCGTATAAGTAGATAAACAGAAAATCTAAACATGAAATAATTTTTTTTTCAGAGCTATTAACCAACAAAGAATTATTTATTTATACTAAACAAAAAATAAACCCTGTAAATATGAAAAAGTATTTATGCTTTCTTTTGCTTGCCATATCTTTAAGTTCCTGCTGGAACAAAGATGTAAGAACCATGGGTTACGCACCCATTTATGCTCCTGACAACCAAATAAAAACCATTGTACTTACTTCGCCTAAAACACCTGAGAATGCGGGAAAAATATTTGTAATAGGCGATTATCTTTTTCAGGTAGAAACGGGTCAGGGTTTTCATATAATGGATATCTCCAATCCTGCGGAACCCAAACAATCCGGATTTGTAACAGTTACAGGTTGTGCAGAAATTGCTGTGAAAGACGGATATATTTATACCAATAATCTGCAAGATCTTGTGGTATTAAGCATTACAGAAGATAAAGTAAATGTAATAAGACGTGTACCCAATGCATTTGAAACTGTTATGAACAATTCACGTCCGCCCGAAAGAGGAAAATTTGAATGTCCCGATCCTAAAAAAGGTCTGGTTGTAGGCTGGGAGCGAAAAGAATTGTTTAACCCTCAATGTTTCTATTAAAAAAAATCATTATGAAAAATATATACGTATACTTGCTTGCATGCATGGTGTTTTTTATTGCCTGTGAAAAATCTGCTGACGGTAATCCTACAGGCGGAGGTGGTAAAGGTGGCTCTACTGCAAGAATGACGATTGCAGGAGATTATCTTTATCTTGTATCTAATCAGGACTTATATACCTATGATATTACCA
>JAEWWO010000009.1 GCA_023396345.1 Bacteroidota bacterium | reverse complement strand
GAGTAGCTGTGAGTGGTAAACCCACTGGACCATTTACTGATATGTTTGACAGACCTTTGTTCGATCCCGGATATCCTATTATTGATGCTAATGTTTACTTTGATGACAGCACGGGTAAAACCTATCTGTATTATTCAAGATGTGCCTACAAGCATCCGGTAGAAAGCGAAATAGCAGAGTGGGCTCGTAAAGAAAATTTTGCAAAAGAAATTGAAGAAAGCTGGATTTATGGTGTTGAAATGAAACCGGATTTTTCCGGAATAATTGGAGAGCCGGTTCTTCTGCTATCGCCTCCAAAAACAATGGATGATAAGCAGGCTGAGTGGGAAAGTCGCTCTGTTACTTCCAAAGAAGTAAACAGAAGATGGACAGAAGGTTCTTATATATTCAAAGAAAATAATCAGTATTATATGATGTATTCTGCCAATTATTTTGGCGGACAATTTTATGCGGTAGGTTATGCAACTGCAAATAATCCGTTAGGACCATTCAAAAAAGCAGACAATAATCCTATTCTTCAAAAAAATACGGAACAGGGAGGAGATGTTACAGGAACCGGACACAATATGTTGCTTGAGTTGGATAACGGAGAAAAGTATACTGTTTATCATGGAAGAACAACAAAGACAGGAGATGAACGCGTTGTATTTATTGATAAAATAAAAATTGATGAGAACGGAGCGCTTGTAATTGAAGGCCCGACTACTTCTCCTCAAGCATCACCTGTAAAATAAAATCATAAAAAATAAAATAAAAATGAAAAAAACTTTTTCTCTTTTCCTGACAATATTAAGCGTGGTATTTTTTAATATATCTTGTGAAAGTGGCAGTGATAAATCTTCTAATGCAAAAGATTCTGCAAGTAATGAACAAATAGTTTGGTCCTCAGAAAGGGCCAATGATTGGTACGCTGCACAACCTTGGTTGGTAGGTGCTAACTTTATTCCGAGTACAGCAATAAACCAGTTAGAAATGTGGCAGGCGGAAACCTTTGATACGGCAACTATTAATAAAGAATTGGGTTGGTCTGCATCTTTAGGTATGAATACTATGCGTGTTTATTTACATGATCTTGTTTGGGAAAATGACGAACAAGGATTTTATGACCGGATAAATATTTTTCTTGATATTGCTAAAAAGCACAATATAAAAATAATGTTTACCATTTTTGATTCCTGTTGGGATCCTTTTCCTAAAGCCGGTCAACAAAGAGATCCACAGCCGTATGTTCACAATTCAGGCTGGGTGCAAAGTCCCGGACAGAATGCTTTAAAAGATTCTACTCAATATCCCAGATTAGAAAAATATGTAAAGGCAATAGTAGGTAAATTTGCAAACGATGACAGGATATTAGCTTGGGATGTATGGAACGAACCGGATAATATGACAGGACCTTCCTACGAAAAAGTTGAAGTGCCGAATAAGGTAGACCTGGTATTACCATTGCTCCAAAAAACTTTTGAATGGGCAAGATCTGCAAATCCTTCCCAGCCTTTGACTTCGGGTGTATGGGCAGGCGACTGGTCGTCTGATAGTGTTATGAAGCCTATAGAAAAACTACAAATAGAGCAATCTGATGTTATTTCATTTCATTCTTATGATGACTCTGCAACTTTTTCTAAGAAAGTAATGGAACTTAAAAGATATAATAAACCTCTTTTGTGTACTGAGTATATGGCAAGGCCTAATAATAGCACATTTCAGACTTTTCTGCCTATAGCAAAAAAACATAAAGTTGCAATGTATAATTGGGGTTTTGTAGATGGTAAATCACAAACCATTTATCCTTGGGATAGCTGGACTAAAAAATATACAGGAGAACCTCCTTTATGGTTTCATGATATTTTTAGAAAAGACGGAACTCCATATAAACAAGATGAGGTTGATTTTATAAAACAAATAATTTCTCAAAAATAAAATTTAGTATGATGACGAAAACTTGGAAGCTGATTTTTTTATTTACTTTCTTTGCTGTTAATCATTCTTTCTCCCAAAACAACTGGCAGCCTGTTAAAGGTAAAATTATGACGTCTTGGGCGGAGCAAATAAATGTAAATAAAGTACATGATTATTATCCCAGACCGCAACTCAAAAGAGACAACTGGCAAAACTTAAACGGATTGTGGCAATATGCTATTACAAATAAAAATCAAAGTACTATACCTACAAAATTCGACGGACAAATACTCGTGCCGTTTGCTGTTGAATCCGCACTTTCGGGTGTTGGAAAAACAGTAGGGAAAGACAGTTTACTTTGGTACAAAAATATAGTAAACATTACCAAACCGAAAAATGAAAAAGTACTATTGCATTTTGGAGCGGTAGACTGGCAGTGCGATGTATATGTAAACGGAAAGAAAGTGGGCAGTCACGAAGGAGGTTTCGATCCGTTTGTATTTGATATTACATCCTATCTTAACAGAGGAGCTAAACAGGAAATAGCTTTGCGTGTGTGGGATCCCACAAACGATGGTCCCCAGCCCATAGGGAAGCAAATGAAAAATCCGCACGCTATATGGTACACGCCGGTTACAGGTATCTGGCAAACGGTGTGGGTTGAGAAAGTGCCGGCTTCCTATATCGTAAGTACAAAGCAAGTTCCCGATATTGATAAAGAATCTTTAGAAGTTGCGGTAGAAATAGATGGCGCTCAGTCAGGAGATATCATTACCTATAAAGTAATGGATGGCAGCAATGTTGTGGGTGAATTTACAAATGGTGTAAACAAAACATTTTCTATACCAGTAA
>JAEWWO010000284.1 GCA_023396345.1 Bacteroidota bacterium | reverse complement strand
GTGCCATAATGTGCATTGATAGTGGAAATAAGAGTATTAGTAAGCTATATTTTTTCATTACAAAGTATTTATTAATGTTTTCAAATTTCTTATATATTATTTTATACACAAAATATATGGGTGAATTATTTCTCACACTTTTAAGGGAGATGAAAATACTAATTTTCAGGGATTTGCTTCCTAATATTTTTCTGCGAGTTTTACAATCAGAAAATATCTTTCTTTTTTTTGAATCAAAACTAAAAAACTGCAATTATGAAAAACCTGCTTTTTACATTATTATTTACGCTCACTTTTTTTACCGGCTTACAAGCACAAAACGAATTTATTACTGAATGGTATATTGAAGAGTACTCATGGGATACAACTCTTCAATTTCCCGGAGAAGGAGTGGATTACACCATCATCTGGGAGGAAGTTGGAAATCCTGCTAATACAGATACTATTACCAACGCTCAAAGCGGACAGCTAATTAAGTTTTCTGCACCCGGTACCTATCTTGTAAAAGCAATGCCGGGGAGCGGTACATTTAATGGCTTTAATGTTTCTCAGTATTATAATAATTCCAGTAATTTATTATTTGTAAGACAATGGGGAAATATTGCCTGGACCTCAATGGAGGGTGCTTTTTGGGGATGTTATAATATGGATGTTACAGCCACAGATGTGCCTGATCTCAGCTTGGTTAAAAGCATGAAAAATATGTTTGCGTCCTGTAGTAATTTAACAGGTAATTCATCTTTTAGTAACTGGAATACTTCAGGTGTGGAAGATATGTCCAATATGTTTCAGTCAGCTTCAAAATTTAATCAGAATATCAACAACTGGAACACACAAAATGTGCGCAACATGTCTTATATGTTTACCAGTACTCAATTATTCAATCAGCCATTAAACAACTGGAATACATCAAATGTTACTGACATGAGCTATATGTTCAGTAATACTTATTCCTTTAATCAAAACATTGATAGCTGGAATACTGCTAATGTTACTACTATGAAATCAATGTTTGGTTTGGCTACCTTTTTTAATCAGCCGCTTAATAGTTGGGATATGAGTAGTGTGGAAGATATATCTGAAATGTTTTATTCTGCTTATTCATTTAATCAACCACTTAACAACTGGGATGTCAGCAATGTAAAAACAATGAATTCAACTTTTACCGCTGCTACAGAATTCAATCAGAATATCAATTCCTGGAACACGGTTAACGTAACTTCAATGGTTGGAACGTTTGCGAGTACAAATTCTTTTAATCAGCCATTGAATAACTGGAATGTTTCTAATGTTACTACTATGCAATCTATGTTTAGTAGTAGTCTGTTTAATCAGGATATCAGTAACTGGAATACTTCAGGCGTAAGGAATATGTCTAGTATGTTCATTGGAAGTGCTTTTAATCAACCATTAAACGACTGGGACGTTTCTAATGTAGAGAACTTTAGTAGTATGTTTACTGAAAATTTTGTTTTTAATCAGCCGTTGAATAATTGGAATACAGGAAAAGCTACCAACATGTCCGGCATGTTTCGGAATGCAATATCATTTAATAGCGATATCAACAACTGGAATACATGGAATGTAAGAGATATGTCGTTTATGTTTAGTGGCGCAACAGCCTTTAATCAGGATATCACAGAGTGGCGCACCGGCAATGTGAGAGAAATGATGTTTATGTTCAACGATGCCACTTCATTCAATCAGCCTATTGGTAAATGGAATCTAGGAAGTGTATTGACTATGGGAAGAATTTTAAATAATGCCACTTCATTTAATCAATCTTTAAGTAACTGGTATATAGGTAATTTGCATTTTAATACGAGTATAGGTTTAGCGAATTCAGGTATTGATTGTAATAATTATTCTGAGACACTCCAATCATGGGCAACAGTTGTGGGAATAAGACACAGCCTTATATTAGATGCAACAGGGCTTACTTACAACACACAGGGTCAAGCGGCAAGAAATACACTGATTACATCAAAACAATGGACTATAAACGGGGATACATATGATGCTAATTGCAGCACATTGCCTGTAAATCTTATATCTTTTAATCTGGAAAAACAAAAAGACAAAATTCTTGTAAAATGGGAAACTGCTACAGAAACAAATAATAAAGGTTTTTTTGTAGAAAGAAGTAACGACGGGGAAAGCTTTGAAGCATTACATTTTGTAGCTTCCAAAGGTGCCGGCAGTAATTATTCTTTTACAGATAACAATCCGGCGGATGGCAGAAATTATTACAGATTAAAACAAATTGATTTGAATGGAGCAGCAGCTTTTCATGAAATAAAATTCATTGAATTTACGAGAGAAAGTGAAGAGTTGAAATTGTATCCCAATCCTGTGACGAATGGTGTTGTAAATCTCCGTCATGAAAATAATGCAGTTATAACAATCTTCAACAGTGCCGGTCAGGCGGTGAAGAGAGTTTTTTCATCCGGAAGTCACACCAGTATCAATGTGTCAGATTTGCCCAAAGGAATATATTTTGTACGTGTAAACGGAAGTTCATTAAAGTTATTACTTCAGTAAAATAACTAATGAATATAGCGGCTGCATCAAACTGATGCAGTCGCTTTTTTATTTGATAAGGTGATTTAATTGATGAAACTCGGGTGATATGTATCTATATTTTTTCCGGTAAACTTGCTCTTCGGGATTTATAATCCCGAAGATTTATTATAGGATTTCTAATCCGTAATAATTAATTTCGTATCCAGTAATGAGTTTTGAATACAGAATAAAAGACCGGGGAGGTGTTTACTTTCTCACGTTTACTGTACATCAGTGACATTGCAGCGAAAAGGAAATAAAATTATACTATAAAGATCATATTATTTCTATTAAAGCAATTGAATAGTTACTGTTGACAAAAAAAATTGAATAACAATATTTTGCCAAAAAGAAACATATTATGCAAATCAGAAAGCAGACACTGTTCTATTTATTTTTTTCTTTTGCTGTGATTTTTATCTTTTGAGGTTGTCAGGAGAAGTTTAAAGATGACGTTACAGGAACATGGGGAATCAATTCTATAGAATATCAAGGTGTTGATATTCTATGGGATTTAAATGTAAATATGCTGATTTTTAAAGAAAATGATAAGTGTTATCTTCCTGGTCTTTTGAGAGAAAAAGAAAAAAAGAATGAAAAAGGTGAGGATTGGAGAATTATAAAAAGAGCAGATACAAACTATATTGAAATAATAGCACCTGCTCACTTTTTAGAAGGTACTTACAGGAGCTATACAAAAGAAGACGGAATAAACAAGTTGTTTAATTTGTATTTATATAATGAGGAGAAAGATATGCTAAATTGCTTTATCAAGTTAAATAATTCCCGCTCTTCAAGATTGCTCTAATGAGATTTATAATTCAAGGTAGCGCACTAAATGAATATTCGACGAAGTCAATCCTTTCGTTTACAAACATATTCCAACTATTTAATTTAAATCTATAAAATCGTTAACTTCACATATAGTTTTCAGAGTATGCAGTAAATATGAGTTTTTAAAAAAAGACAGACACGACAGGAGTCGTTCGCCAGCGAGGGCAAAACAAATTGTTTGCAAGCAGGCAAAAATAAAAGCAGCTACTTTGTTGTAACTGCTTGATTATTAATGTGATCCGATCAGGATTCGAACCTGAGACCTACTGCTTAGAAGGCAGTTGCTCTATCCAGCTGAGCTATCGGACCTCCGTTTTAGGATTGCAAAAATAGACTTTATGGAAATATTTACCAAAAAAGTTTTATACCTTTTTCTCTGCGCTTGTTTTGCTACATTTGCATTCTAAATATTGGATATGAGAGCTATACAAATGGTTGACCTGAAAAGTCAGTACCATAAAATCAAAAACGAAGTAGATAAAGCTGTGATTGAAGTGCTGGAAAGCAGTGCTTTTATTAACGGGCAACCTGTTAGAGATTTTTCCCAGAATCTCTCAACATATTTGTCCGTCAAACATGTTATTCCCTGTGCCAATGGTACAGATGCCTTGCAAATTGCTTTAATGGCGCTGGATTTACAGCCCGGAGATGAAATCATCACACCCTCATTTACATTTATTGCCACTACGGAAGTGGTTGCTTTACTTGGCTTAAAACCCGTGTTTGTAGATGTTTTAAAAGATACTTTTTGTCTGGATATTGAATCCGTTAGAAAAGCTATTACATCAAAAACCAAAGCTATTGTTCCGGTGCATTTATATGGTCAGTCTGACGATATGGAACCATTGATGCAACTGGCAAAAGACCATAATCTGTACGTAATTGAAGATAATGCGCAAGCCTTAGGTGCCAAATATACATTTTCTGATGGCACGGTAAAAAGCGCAGGAACAATAGGAGATATAGGAACTACCTCATTCTTTCCCGCTAAAAATCTGGGTGCGTATGGTGATGGTGGAGCAATTTTTACTAATGACGATTCACTGGCTGCCAAGATGCGTAAAATAGCCAATCATGGTTCAGATAAAAGATATTATCATGAAATAGTGGGCTGTAATTCACGCTTAGACACTATACAAGCTGCGATACTGGATATTAAACTTAAATATCTTGATACTTATGCTGAAGCAAGGAATAAAGTTGCACAGCAATACAACGAAGCTTTTGCCGGTAATGAAAAAATTATCACTCCAAAGGCTGCAAAGAACACCACACATGTTTTTCATCAGTATACATTAATTTTGGAAGATACTGACCGTAACGGTTTGCAACAATATCTGGCAGAAAAAAATATTCCGGCTATGATTTATTATCCCGTGCCGGGGCATAAACAGGAAATGTTTCAGCAATTTAATCAGGATTATGATTTGCCTGTGACGGATTATCTTACTGACAGAGTAATTTCCTTACCCATTCATACTGAAATGGACGATGAACAAATGAATTATATAATCAGTAGTGTACTCGAATTTGTAAATAAATAATTATTGATTAATTTTCCCAAAACTTTTTTATGAAACCTGTAATATTAGTAACCGGAGGTAACGGACAATTAGGAAACGAACTGCAATTATTGCATTTCTCTTATCCTGCTTATCAATGGGTATTTGTGGATGTGGATGAAATGAACCTGACCAGCAAAGAAAGTATTGATGCGGCTTTTGAACAATATAAGCCATCCGTTGTGGTGAGTTGTGGTGCTTACACGGCAGTGGATAAAGCGGAAGAAGAAAAAGAGCTTACTGAAAAAATAAATGCAACAGCCGTAGGAATTATTGCAGATAATTGTAAAAAGTTAAACGCAGAACTCATTCATATTTCCACTGATTATGTGTTTGACGGACAGGGAACATCTCCCTACAAACCTGATCAGGAAACAGATCCGTTAAATCATTATGGACTCACTAAAAGAGATGGTGAAGTTTTGGCAATGGAAAAAAATGATAAAACTGTTATTATTCGTACAGCCTGGGTATACAGCAGTTTCGGGAAAAACTTTGTAAAGACCATGATGCGTCTGATGAGCGAAAGAAGTGAAATTAGTGTTGTGAACGATCAGATTGGTTCCCCCACGTATGCGAGAGATTTGGCGAAAGTGATTGTGAAAATCATTACTGCAAAAGATAAAAAATACGGCATCTATCATTTCACCAACGAGGGAATTATTTCGTGGTACGATTTTACAGAAGAGATAAAATCTATTGCAGGTTTGTCTTGTATGGTGCATCCTATACCTTCTTCGCAATTTCCTACGCCGGCAAAAAGACCATCGTATTCAGTGCTGGATAAAACTTCACTTGTAGAAGATTATGGAATAGAACTCAAAGACTGGAAAGATAGTTTGAGAGAATGTATGCAGGTGTTGATGCCGATTACGTAGTGTAGAGGATAGATTATAGAGGATAGTTGAAAATGGAAAATGGAAAGTTGAAAATGAGAATCAAGTTATTAATTATTAATTATTAATGATTAGTTATTAATTGTCTATGTATAAATGATGTGCGTGTCTGAGTCTTAATCTTAACCTCAACCTTAACCTTAGCCTAAACCTCAACCACCTACTTCGTGCTTCAATCTCAACCTAAAACTCAATACTCAAAACCTACAACCTAATCACCGTTCCTGCATTATTTTCTGTGAGATTAATGGCAAGATCATCTGCATGTCCGATGATGACCTGATTTACTCCGGCATCAATTGCAGCAAATGCATTATCTATTTTAGGTATAATCCCTTCAAACAATTTTTGTTCCTGTAAAAGCTGTGCGTATTTTTCTTTATTAATAAATCTGATAGCAGAGTTTTCGTCTTCTATATTTTCAAGAATTCCTTTTTTCTCAAAACAATAAATCAGTTTTACAGTATATATTTCTGACAGAGCAACTGCGATTGAAGAAGCAATGGTATCTGCATTGGTGTTAAGTATATGTGCCTGACCATCATGTGTAAGTGGTGCCAACACAGGGGTTGCGCCGTTCTGTAGTAATCCACTGAGGATGTCTGTATTGATATTTTTTGTTTCAACATCGCCAACCCAACCAAAATCTACTTCTTTAACCGGTCTTTTTGCAGCGGGAATTATATTGCCGTCGGCACCCGTTAATCCAATGGCATTGCAATGCAGTGATTGTAACTGTGCCACTATTTTTTTATTTATAAGACCTCCATAAACCATCGTAACCAAATCAATTGTGGCATCGTCTGTAATTCTTCTTCCGTTGATGTATTGAGAGTTGATACCTAACTGTTCACCAATTTTTGTGGCAATCTTGCCTCCACCGTGTATTAATATTTTTGGTGTTTGTATTTGTGAAAATGACTGTAGAAACTTTTTTAAATTTTCGGGGTTGTCAATAACGTTTCCGCCAATTTTTATTACCAGAAGTTCTTGTGTATTGCTCATTTTTTTACTTTATTTATAATCGCCGGAGGCGATAGAATAAAACTGCGAGGCGATGACGCCCCGCAGAACATTATTTTAATATAAGATACATGTAATCGTAATGAAAGTATTTTATTTTCTTGCCTGATTTAATAAATCTGTACCAATTACTACGTAATCATTATTATTGGCTTTCTTTGCCATGTCTATTACTTTTTGAGCAGATACAGCAGCGCCTTTTTTGTCATTCAATTTTAACTGAATTCTTGCTTTTTGAGCGGCAACCCAAAATGCGTTAGGCATTTGTTCTTCAGCTTTGGATACCCATTCCAGAGCTTTCTTCATATCTTTATTATTGTCGTAATAATAGCTGGCTGCCTGATAGTACGGAGGTTTAGCACCTTTCATTTCTTCATCAATCTTCGCCATTATTTTACCATCGATATCTGCAACAATATTCAGTTTGATTAAAGTGTTTTCCCAAAGAATATCCATATCAGCAGAGGCCGGTTTTACATTGGAAAAATTAATGGTAAATGTTTCTGTATAAGTAGTTTTAGC
>JAEWWO010000244.1 GCA_023396345.1 Bacteroidota bacterium | reverse complement strand
CGCCATGCTGCCCTGCACCTGTTTCTGCAATAATCTTTCTTTTACCTAACCGTTCAGCCAGTAAAACCTGCCCTAAAGCATTATTTATTTTATGCGCTCCGGTATGATTTAAATCTTCTCTTTTGAGATAAATATTTGTATTGTATTGCTCGCTTAATCTTTGGGCAAAATATAAGGGAGACGGGCGTCCTACATAATCTTTCAACAATGCCTGAAACTCTTTTTGGAAGTCCGGATCCTGCATTATTTTCAGATAATTTTCCTGCAATTCCTCCACATTTCTGTTCAGCATTTCAGGAATAAATGCCCCGCCGTATTTTCCATAATATCCTCTGTCGTCAACTGCTATTTTATTCATAGAATTATTTGCATTATTATTACCAGCCAAAAGGATCGTAGTAATAATTATTATTGTTGTTGTAATATTCTCTTTCTGCTATTTGTTCATATACATTGTTGATGCTATACTCAAACCAACTGTAAACGGCTGATAAAGTATAACTGCTTGTACCTGCATTATCTTCAATGAACATCTTTGAACCATCGGTATATTCTACTTCTACAGATTTTTTAACTTCAACATCTCCGCTCATTACAGGATTGCCTTCTTTAATATCATATTTTTTCAAACGTCTGGTTATGTCTAAAAAATCCTTCATTAAATCTGTTGATATTTTTGCATTATTAATCACAGGTTTTGATTGTGATTGTTGCGTAACTCTTACAGAAAAATCACCTGCCCTCGTTCCGTTGTTTGTGACAATCGCTTCCAGTGTATTTTGCAGATTATACGTTTCTTTATAAGTAACTTTCTTTATGTTATTGGGTTCTACCAGTTTTTCTCTGTCAATCAGCAACAATAAAGACGGCTGAAACTGAACAGTATCAATACGCAGCGGTAAATCATCTGCTGATTTATACATATCGTTTACCCAGCGTGAAATTTCGATATATTTTGAAGTATCGAGATTTACTATTCTGAAATATTGAGGAGTGGCTGAATTGTATTTTACAAAATCAATCGTATTGTTTTGCGGATTGGTAAGGAAAATAAACATTCTGTAATGGTTAGAATGACCAACCGTTTTACTCAGATAACCGCTGATTATTAAATCATTTTTTTTATCGTTGTTGAAATCCAATTTTGCCCAGTTCTGATATTTGTATTGAGAAAGAATTCTGTTTTTCTGCTCATCATTGAAGTTGTAAAAGTTGGCCCATTCCGTACCATCTGTAAGCTTGAAATCATTGAAGTTGCTTTTGGCATTACCTCTTATTACCTGACTTCTGAAAAGAGCCAAGGCAGAAGAATCCGAATTCACTTTATCTATTTCTGTCTGTGCAATACCGACAGATGCGATGAGAAGCGATAAAACAAGAAAATATATTTTTTTCATTTTTGTGAATATTAAAAATTATTAGCTTTTGTATTCCTTTATAAACGCTGCAACTTTAGACATATCCTTGCTGCCGGGTTTAATTTCAAATTTACTATTTATATCTACACCTATCAGATTTTTGTATCTGATTTCCTCACTGAATTTTTTAATATTGTCTACATCGTCCGGTCCAATACCCCCACTCAGAAAATACGGGTTAGGCATATCAATATCCAGCAGAATATTCCAATCAAATTTTTCTCCTGTGCCTCCAAACATCGGAGATTTTGTATCAAAAAGAAAATAGTCCGATACATTTGCGTATTTACTCACCTTCCACAAAATATTATCATCTTTAAGCATTCTGAAAGCTTTAATTACCGGATAATGATTGGAAATTCTTTCACAGTAAGCCGGCGTTTCATCGCCATGCAATTGAATAATATCTAAATCGCATTCGTCAGCAACTCTTAAAAGTTCTTCTTCCTCTTCGTTTACAAAAACGCCCACTCTTTTGATATCTATATTCAAATCTTTGATGTCAAACATAGACAAATGATTCAATGCATAGCGTTTTGTGGCAGGATAAAATATAAATCCTACATAGTCTGCGCCTACTCTTTCAGCTTCGTAAATCTGGTCAATCTGCGTCATTCCGCAAACCTTCACTTTCATATTGCTCAAATATTTTATTTCCTGTATCCTGGTATTTCAGGTTTTGTTCTGATTTTATTTACTGTTGTTTATTTTCTCCACGTATTCTTTAAAAGCATCTCCGGGATTTTCTTCTCTCATAAAATATTCTCCTATTAAAAATCCTTTAAATCCTGCTCTTTTTAATTCCATTAATATTTCTACATTATCTATGCCACTTTCTGCTATACAAAGCTTATCCGGCGGCAGATTTTTCATAATTCTTATAGAATTCTCCGTATCTACTTCAAAGGTTTTCAGGTTTCTGTTGTTAACACCCACAAAATCTACTTCTTCACATATATGTTCCAGCTCCTCATCTGCGTGTAATTCCAGTAAAATTTCCAATCCTAAATCTTTTGCAAATTTAGCTAATTCTTTGGTTCTTTCAGACGTAAGACAGGCGGCAATTAAGAGTACAACGTCAGCTCCTATAGATTTAGCTTCGAGCAACTGATATTCATCTATAATAAAATCTTTTCTTAAAATAGAAATATTGTTTTCTCTGGCTTTTATCAGGTCTTCATTGCTGCCACCGAAAAAATGATTATCGGTTAAAACGGACAAACAACTTGCACCAAAAGCAGTGTATTTATTTGTTACTTCTTTTACGTCAGCATTCTGATTTATCCAACCCTTACTGGGAGATTTTCTTTTGAATTCCGCAATAATGCCTGAGTGTTTATCGTCCAGTAAATTCTTCTTTAGAGAAATAATATTTCTGTTGAAAAAAGGTGAATCTTTTAATTGTTCCTCACTTACTTTTTCTTTATTAAAGGCTACTTCATTTTTTTTATGTGCAACAATTTGTGCCAGTATATCTTTTATCATTTATTCAAATCCATTAAAGTAGTGAAACATTTTTTTGCGCTGCCTGAGTCAAGACTTTTAACCGCTGCCTGATAAGCATCTTCAAAAGAATTGTAATTATCTGTGCAATGCAATGCAGTAGCCGCATTGGCAAGTACTACAGCGTTTTGCGCCCAGGTGCCATTACCGTTAATAATATTCTGAAAAATTTCAGCTGCAGCTTCTAAAGTATCTCCTCCGTAAATATCTTCCTGTGTAACAATTCTTTTGCCCAGCTCTTCGGGAGAAGCCATTCTTTCTCCCTTATTGGAAATAATTTTAGCATCGCCGGTTAATGATATTTCATCGTAACCATCCAGACTGTACACAATGTTGAATGATTTATCGAACTGTTGCAGATAGTAAGTATATATTCTTGCCATTTCCAAACTATACACGCCAAGCAAGCGATAGTCAGGCTTTGCGGGGTTTACCAACGGCCCCAAAATATTAAAAAATGTACGCAAGCCAAGACTTTTTCTGATAGGTGCTACATTTTTTAAAGCCGGATGAAATAAGGGTGCATGCATAAAACAGATATTCGCTTTATCCAGTTCGGTTTTTAAAAGGCTTTCATCAGATTTGAATTTATAACCCATCAGTTCCATTACATTGGAAGCACCGCTGATTGTAGAAGCTCCGTAATTGCCTTGTTTGGCAACTTTTTGTCCTGCTCCGGCAACTATAAAAGAAGCTAAGGTTGATATATTAAATGTATTTTTTCCGTCGCCACCTGTACCCACAATATCAATAGTTTTAAACTCCGAAAAATCTACTTTCACACAAAGTTCCATCAATGCTTCTACAAAGCCGGAAAGCTCATCAATAGTAATGCTGCGCATTAGATAGGCTGTTACAAATGAGGTAACTTCAGGGTCAGAATATTTACGGTTTGATATATCAATTAATATTTCTTTAGCCTGTTCTTTACTTAATGTTTTGTAATCAAATAAATATTGTAATATTTTTTTCATCGTTATAATTATATAATGTTTATTGTTCTTCTAATTCTTTTTACTTTTAACTTATCACCTCCTGACTACTTCTTTAACCAGTTCCTTAATATTATTTCTCCTTGCGGTGTCAGCACACTTTCAGGATGAAACTGTACACCCTGCACATCATAACGCTTATGCTGAAGCGCCATAATGAATCTTGCATCGTCTTCTGCTGTAATTTCAAGTTCCTCGTCAGGAAAATTTTCTTTGCTTACAACCCAACTGTGATATCTGCCAACTGTAAATCTTTCCGGAATGTCTTTGAAAATATATGATTGTTTATCTGTGCGTCTGCATTCTGTAGCTACTCCGTGATGTACCTCATCTATATTTTCCAGTGTTGCTCCAAATGCCTCACCTATTGCCTGCTCTCCCAAACATACGCCCAGTATAGGTTTTAGCGGAGCGTATTCTTTTATTAAAGGTAATAGCAAACCCGACTCGGAAGGAATACCGGGACCAGGCGACAGAATAATCTTATCGTATTTTTTTACTTCCTCAAGTTCAATTTTATCGTTACGGTACACATCTACTTTTTTACTTAAAATCTTTTCAACTATATGAACCAGATTGTAAGTAAAGGAATCGTAATTATCAAAAACAAGTATTTTCATTGTGTCAGATGAAAGGTGAATTTTAATGATTTAAATTTTTTCTGCTAATAATAATGCCTGTTTCAGCGCACCTAATTTATTATCAACTTCTTTCAGTTCATTTTCTGGAACAGATTTAGCTACCACACCAGCTCCGGCCTGATAATATAAAGTATTATTCATACTGGTAAAACTGCGAATGATTATAGCATGATTAAAACTGCCGTCGAAGCCTACAAAACCTATCGTACCGCCGTACGCTTCTCTTGAATCCTGTTCATATTCATCAATCAATTGCATAGATTTAAATTTGGGTGCACCGCTCAATGTTCCTGCCGGAAAAGTATCTGCCAGTACTTTGAAAGGATTCGTATTTTCTTCTACCGTGCCTCTCACTTCACTCACAATATGCAGCACATGAGAATATCTGTGCACTTCTTTAAAGTAGCTTACGTGTACATCTGTGCAGGTACGGCTTAAGTCGTTTCTTGCCAGATCTACCAGCATAGTAT